>NZ_JBEZJI010000043.1:0-78740 GCF_040649435.1 Actinomadura sp. NPDC048955 | reverse complement strand
GCACGCGGCGGCCGGCCCGCAGAACCACTGGTTCTACCTGCTCGCGGAGGGCTCGAACCCGTCCAACGGCAACCCGACCAGCCCGACCTGCAACAACTCCAGGGTCACGGGCATCGGCATCCAGAAGGCCGGCCAGATCTTCATGGGCGGCCTGAACCGCAAGGTGACGAGCTGGAGCCACGCCCGCGCCCGCGTCGCGACCCTCCAGGCGGCCAAGCAGCTGTTCCCCAGCACGGCCACCGAATGCAACGCGGTGAAGGCCGCGTGGAGTGCGATCAACGTCCCCGCGCAGAGCGGCGAGCCGACCTGCTGATCCGTCCGACAGAGCAACGCGGGACGTCGCCGACGACCTCCCGGCACGCCCGGTGCGGGACTGGCCCGCACCGGGCGTGCTCGTCGTTCACGGGAGTTTCCTTGGTGTCATTTTGTGTGCTTTCAGGCAGAGGTTCGGAGAGGGGCTCGCTAACCATCTATCGCGCGCTCCGAGCGGTCCGCTGAGAAGAACAAAGCATGCGGATGGCATGCCCTGCCCTTCACCGGTTGTTCCGCGCCACCCCGCGCTCCACCGCTACTTCGCCGCACCTGGCCACCGAGCCAGCACGGAAGCACGGACCTCAACTGGCCCTCCCAGCCGTTGTCTGGCATGTCACGAAGCTCGCGAGCGTGTCTTTGCGGTTAACGGTCATGCCGCGCGTATGCGTACGCGGGTGAAGGTCGCATGTGACTCAATGGCTCGCGGTGACAAGCGGGCGGGTGGTGGGCGTGTTTGTCTTGCATTTGGTGCCGTTAGCCGGGTGGGTGACGTGGATTAGGGCGGCGTCAACCGCGCTATTGATACACGGGTTGGTGCCGTAGGAGCCGTGTCCGATCCCTTCCCGCGTGAGCAGGACCGCAGAGTCCAGGGTTCGGATCATGTTCTCGGCCCAGTGGTGGGGGGTGACGGGGTCCAGTCGGCTTGCGACCACCAGTGCCGGCGGCGCACCAGCGCCTGTGAGCGGCTTGGTCACGCGGTCCTTGTTCGGCGCGGGCCACCGGGCGCAGTTCAGCGCGGAGTAAGCGGCCCGGGTCCCGATCCGCCTGGCCTCAGCAACGGCCCTGGCGGCTGCGGCCTTGTGCGCCGCGATGCCGGCCGGGGTCCGCCAATCGGCGCAGCGTACCGCGGTGTGGGCTTCGAACATCGCGGTAGGGACAGGGAAGGGGGATACCGTGACGCTGCTCCACAGGGTGTACAGGGGTGCGCCGTTGCCGTCTCGTACGGCCAGCAGCGCCGAGGTCAGCAGCGGCCAGGTGCTCTGGTCACCTGCCAGGGCTCGGGTGGCCTCAAGGGCCATGGCGCCGTCGAGTTCGCCTCCCGGGGTGGCGCCCTTGGCGGGTGCGATCTTCAGCGGCTTCGCTTCCAGTGTGTCGATCAGTGTGTCGAACGCCGCCTGCGGGTCTCCCGCTCCGAACGGGCACACCGCGGTCCCTTCGGTGTGGCAGGTCTCGAACCAGGCGTTGAGCGTCCGTTCGCTTGCCAGGGCGACGTCGTGGAGGAAGGGGAGGGAGTTGCCGAACCACAGGTCGGTGTCGACGGGCGCGTCGAGCACCATCTGGCGGACGCGGTGAGGGAACAGGGTGGCGTACATCGGGCCGACCACGGTGCCGTAGGACAAGCCGTAGTACGTGATCTTGTCCTCGCCGAGCGCGGAGCGGACCTGGTCGATGTCGCGGGCCACGTTGTCGCTGGACAGGCTGGCCAGGAAGTCTTTGCTCTGATGTTCGACGCAGCCGTCGGTGAATGCGGCGGCATCGGCCAGCAGACGCGGCAGGGGTCTGCCCCCGGGAACGGCCGGGTCGAAGGCGGTGCCGGCGGCGTCGGCTCGCTGCTCGTCGGTCAGGCAGCGAACGGCCTGCGATCCGCCGACGCCGCGCGGGTCCATCGCGATGATGTCGAATCTGGCGAGCACCGCGGGGGAGAAGGCGCCAGGAGTGCCAGCTGTTCTGGGCAGATTACGCAGTGTTTCAGTGGCGGGAACCCCGGGCCCGCCCGGGTTGAAGATCAGGGTGCCGATGCGGTGGTCGGGGTCGGTGGCCCGGTGCCGCATGACCGCGAGCGGAATCTGCGCGCCATCAGGCTCGGTGTATTCCTGCGGCACTTTGAGCGTGGCGCATTCGAGGCTCTTACCGCACGAGCTCCAAGCGAGCGGGTCCGGGGACGGGACGGAGGCCGACGCGCCCACTGCGGACGAGGCTCGCAACCCCGAGGCAGCAGAGGAACACCCAGTGAGAACCATGAGAGCTGCGGCGAACACCGCTCCGTACCGGGCGGCGGGCCTTGGCCTCAACTGGATCATGATGACCTTCCTTTCGCCGTACTCATGTCGTTTTCATGCAGCCGGTCCATGCCGATCGCGTAAGAAGCCGGCCGAAGAGGGCCGACGTGGTCGCGCCTCCCTCACTTCGAAGGGGTCAGTGGCCGGCCGTGTCGAGCAGAGAGGAGTACCGCAGGCGGAGCGCGCGCTCCATGCTCGCCAGAACGGCCCCGCCCCCCAGTGCGAGGTTCAGCCAGATCGGCAGGTGCATCGGCGATTCGAACGTTCCGAGCCGCTGGGTGACGGGGGAATGTGGGAGACAGGCTCAGCGAGCTGCAACAGGTTCAGGCCCGCACCGATGACGAGCAGCAACACCGATCCGATGCTGATCGCCCGGCTCAGCCCCGGACGGCGGGCACCGAAGCGCGCCCGCCGTCCCTCCGCCGAGGCCGGGTCGGGCGTCAGCTGCCGCGGCTGTCCACCCAAGGGGCGGTAGGGGCAGCGCCTGATGCCGTAGCCAGATCAGGGAGCGCAGGGGGAGCTGCCACCAGCGGAACCGCTGTAGTTCCCTGCCGTCTCCCGGCTTGAGGCGCTTTTGACGCTGCCCACTGCTTCCACGCCATGCTCCACCCCTCCTTCGCGCATGAGCCGCGACACCACTGGTCAGCGCGCCGGGCAAACGCTAGCACACTGTGCTAGTACGGCGTGCTAGTAGAGTAGGGGGCTGAGGGACGCGAAGGAGAGCGGAGCATGGAAACACGCGAGAAGATCCTCCAGGCCGCCGCAGAGATGATCGCCGAGGACATGGCCGCGAAGCTGAGCGTCCGAGCGGTCGCCGCGCGTGCGGGAGTGAGCACCGGCTCGCTGAGGTTCCACTTCCCCACCCAGCGCGCCCTGCAGGACAGCCTGCTCGCGCGGATCTACGAAGACCTGCTGCCCGGCGACCCGATCCGGGACCGGACGCTGCCGCCCCGCGAACGGCTGCTGAACTGCCTGCGGCAGGTTCTCGCGCCGCTCGGCACCAACGAAAAGGCGCGGACCGCATGGGGCACGATTTATCGGACCTTCATCGAACCCGAACCGACCGAACCGGTACGCGCCGCATACCTCGGCCATGAGCGGGAGGCGGAGCGCCGGGTCGAACACTGGCTGACCACGCTCGCCGAGGAAGGCGCGCTGCCCCCAGGAGACCACACCCGCAACGTCAGGTTCCTTCTCACCGTCCTCAACGGACTCTCGGTCGAACGCGCCCTGCCCACCAGCGAATCCGTCCTCAGCGCCGAGACCGACACCCTCAACGCCGCCGTCGACCACGTCTTCTCTACCGGCCCCGCACCACCCGCCGGGCCGACTCGGCCGTGAACCGACTGCGTCGCCTGCTCGACTGGGCCGACGGGGTTTCCGGCGACCGATCCCGGCGCTCGGACGAGGACCGCCTCGGTGCGGCGCATGTCCGCCTGTGAAGGGACGCCGCGAGGCGCCACACCCAGGGGCCACGGCCTCCCGCCTGTGCAGGCGTCAGGTGGCCGGGGTGAGAGTTGAGGCGAGTCTGGCCGCTTCCGTCCCCGCCTTGCGGCCGAACACGGTGCCCGCCGACAGGCCGCTACCGCCGGGATAGTTGTGGTAGAAGAGGCCGCCGACCATCTCTCCCGCAGCGAACAGGCCGGGAATCGCCTCGCTCTCGTGGTCGAGCACTCGTCCAGAGTCGTCGATCTTCACTCCGCCGAAGGTGAAGGTGATGCCGCAGGTCACGCCGAAAGCCAGGTAGGGGGGCTCGCTGAGAGGGAGAGCCCAGTTGCTCTTGGGGGGATGGAGCCCGGCCGTGCCCAGGCCGTCCTTGACGGAGGGGTCGAAGTGCCCAGGCCGGGTGGCGGCGTTGTAGCCCTCGACGGTGGCGGTGAGGCCGGCGACGTCGATGCCGGCGAGTTCGGCGAGTTCGGCGATCGAGTTCGCCTCGTACCGGGTGACGCCGGGGACCTGGTACTCGGCCTCACGCAGGAGCGGTGCCGTCTTGGCGTCGAAGAGCTGGAAGGCGCGGGCGCCGGGCTGGAGGAGGATCTGCGCACCGTACTTGGCGTAGGTGTAGTTGCGCAGTTCGGCGCCCTCGTCGAGGAAGCGCCTTCCTTCGGTGTTGACCACGATGCTCAGCGGATACGACTGCTTGGTGTGCCGGTTGGTCAGCTCGAAGTCGCCGGTCTCCGGGGCGTTGGCGTCCCAGGCCACCGCGTGGCAGCCGCTCCAGTGGCCGGCCGGCTGCGCGCCCGCGTCCAGCGCGGCCAGCAGGGCGGCGCCGGTGTTGTGCGGCGTACCGCGCACCTTGGCCAGATCCCAGGTCGGGCCGAGGTACTGGGCCCGCAGCAGGCGGTTGGCCTGGAATCCTCCGGCGGCCAGCACGACGGCCTCGGCGTAGAACTCCTGCTCACCTGCCCCGACACCGACCACCCGGCCGTCGGCGTCCCGCAGCAGCCGGTCAACGGCGGTGGAGCAGCGGATGTCGACGCCCTCACGTGCGGCTATGAGCCGGTGCTGGGCCACCAGGCCCTTCCCGCCGTCGACGACGGCCAACGGAAGCCCTCCCCAGAAACGGTGGCGTCCGTTGACTTCGTACGCCTGCCGCTCGTACTGGAGGCGGAATCGGATCCCGAGATCGCGCATCCATGTCAGGGCGTTCGCGATGTCATGCACCATCGTGCGGGTCAGTGAGGGATCGCACCGCCCGAGCGTGACGCGGTCCATGTCGCCGACGAAGTCGGCGGCGGTGTACGGCGCGATGTCGGTGCGCGCGTGGCGTTCGTCGTCCACCACCAGTTCCGCCAGTTCGCTGAGGTCCCGGTAGGTCGTCCGGATCGCTCCGGCGGTGAAGTAGGTGTTGCCGCCGATCGCCTCGGCGGGGCCCTTCTCGAGCATCAGCACGCGTGCGCCGGCCTGGGCGGCCGCGTGCGCGGCGCAGAACCCGGCGTTGCCGGTGCCCACGACGATGACGTCTGCCTGGGTGTCCATGGAGGGAGCCTTTCGAGTCGGCCGGCTCTGCAGCCGGTCGCGGAGCGGTGACGGGCTGAGGGCGCTCGGGAGTGCTGATGGTCGGGCTGACTTCGCAGTGTACATGTGTATACCGAGGTCCTCCAGAGCTGGAACATTGCTCCCGAACAGGCAGATCGCCACCCCAGGGTGCGGCGTCGCGGTCGTCGAACGAACTGGAACCGGTCTCTGATTGTGCAGGTGAGATAGGTTTTCTCGATTCCTCGGAACTCATCGTTGAGGATCGTGAATTCATCTGTGTACACTCGCATGCCATGAGCGAGGATGTGGAAGACGTCACAGGCGCCGTCGTCGCCGCCCTGGTCGCCGAGGACACGGATGTGGTCTTCGCGCTGATGGGTGACGGCAACGTGGACCTGCTCGCGCGGATAGCGGCCGGAACCGGCATCAAGCTGGTGCACGCCTGCCACGAGCAGGGGGCCGTCGCCATGGCGGACGGCTACGCGCGGTTCTCCGGCAGGCCCGGGGTGGCGAGCGTGACGCACGGCCCCGGCCTCAGCAACACCGCCACCTCGCTGCTGACCGCCGCGGCGGCCCGTTCCGGTGTCGTGCTGCTGGCGCCCGATACGCCGACCGGCGATCTCGATCATCCCCAGCGTTTCGACCAGCGCGGATTCATCGGCGCGACGGGGGCGTACTTCCGGCCCCTGCACCGGCCCGGCACGGTGTACACCGACACCGCCGCCGTCTTCCGCCACGTGCGCGCCGGCAGGGGGCCGGCGGTGCTCAACGCCCCCACCGACGTCATGCACGCCCGATTGCCGGCCGGGGCCGGCGTCTACGAGCCGACGGCCGCCCCGCCCGCGCCTCCGCCGCCCGCCCCCCGCCTCGTCGCCGAGGCGGCGGCGGCCCTCGCCGCCGCCCGGCGCCCTGCGATCCTGGTCGGGCGGGGGGTGGCGCCGGACGGCGGGGCGGCCGCCGTGGGAGAGCTCGCCGACCTGCTGGCGGCGCCGATCGCCACGACCCTGAAGGCGAAAGGCCTGCTGGCCCGCCATGCGCGGCACGTCGGCGTGGCAGGCGGGCTCGGCTCCGGGCATGCCGGCAGGGTGCTCGCCGAAGCCGACTGCGTCCTCGTGCTCGGAGCGTCGGCCAACCAGTGGACCACCGACGGCGGCACCGCTTTCTCCGGCGGTGTCGTGGTGCACGCCGACCGGGACGGCGAGGCCATCGGCAGGCATACCCCAGCGGACATCGCCCTGGTGGGAGACGCGGCGGCCACCGCGAGCGCTCTCTGCGCCCTCATCGGCGGCAGCGGCCGTCCCGCACCCGCCGGGTGGACCGTTCCGGACGGCCCCGACCAGCGTGTTCCCGTGGCACCTGATTCCTCACCGGTCCATCCCCGGCTCGCCGTGGAGGCGCTCGACGCCGTCCTGCCGGAGGACCGGCTGCTCGTCGTCGACGCCGGCCATTTCGGCTCCTATGCCCAGCAGACTCTGCGCAGCTGGGATCCCGGCCGCTATGCCTTCACCCACGAATTCGGCGCTATCGGGCAGGCCCTGGGGGTGGCGATCGGCGCCGCGGTCGCCCGTCCCGGCGAACGGGTGACGGCCGTTCTCGGCGACGGATGCCTGATGATGAGCCTGAGTGAACTGTCAACGGCCGTGCGGTACCGGCTTCCGCTGACCCTCTTCGTGATGAACGACGGGGGCTACGGGCAGGAACGCCACAGCCTGACCGCCAAGGGCCTGCCGGACACGGAGGCATGGCACGCATGGCCGGACGTCGGCCAGGTGGCTCGGGGGTTCGGCATCCCCGCGCACTGCATCCGGTCCGTACGGGACCTCGACCTGCTCCAGCGGACGCTGCCCGAAGCCACCGGACCGGTGCTGTTCGACGTCCACATCGACCCGGAACCGCAGAATCCCGCCTTCGCCGATATCGCCTCCCGGCTGAGCGGAACCGCCCTCAGCCAGACCCCGTCCACGTGAACCTCACGCCGGCGCCTTCCACGCGCGCCGAAGCCCGCCCCTTACGGCCGCTCACCAGCGGTCAGTTCACCGCCGGTCGACACACAGGCGACCCGTCGGCCCGCTAGACGCGGTACCCCGCGCGAGGCCGGCCCGCCGGAGACCACCCCTTCCGCAACGCCATCAGGGATGACGCCGCATGGCGGCTTCCGATCCTTCGCGCCGTCCGGCGCGGAAGTTCGCCGGAGCAGGCCAACGCGCGGCCCAGCCGTGACCCCCACCCGAACAGGCGACCACGCCGTTCACATCCGCGGTGCCAAGTCATCGGCGCCCACGCACCATCGCACGCTCAAGGCGCCACAACCGAAGGAGATGGAAGTTGTGCCGCACGTTCAGAAAGAAATAGACGACACCGGTACTCCAGCACCGTCCCTGGCGGAGGCCACGAAGGTAGCCAGAGCAGCATTTCTCGGCACCGCCATCGAATGGTACGACTTCTACATCTACGCCAGCACCGCGGCACTGGTGTTCGGTACCCAGTTCTTTCCCGAAATGTCCGATGTCGCGGCCACTCTCGCCTCCTTCGCGACCATCGCCGTGGCCTTCGCCGCCCGTCCGATCGGGGGGCTGATCTTCGCTCACTTCGGCGACCGCATCGGCCGCAAGGCGACCCTGGTGGTGTCCCTGGTCCTGATGGGCGTCAGCACGATGCTCGTGGGCGTCCTGCCGACGTACGAGACGGCGGGCGCGATCGCCCCGGTCCTCCTGGTGCTGCTCCGCTTCGTCCAGGGCGCCGCCGTGGGCGGCGAGTGGGGCGGAGCCGTGCTGATGGCCACCGAGTTCGCCCCGAACGACCGCAGGGCCCGGCTCTCCGCCTGGCCGCAGCAGGGCGTCACCGCGGGGCTCGCCCTCTCGACGGGCGTGCTGCTGGTGATCACCCTCGTCATCCCCGACCAGACCTACCTCGACTGGGGCTGGCGGGTGCCGTTCCTGTCCAGCGCCGCGCTGATCGTGGTGGGGCTGGTGCTCCGGCTGCGGATCAGCGAGTCCCCGGTGTTCGAGGCCGGCCGCAGGAAGGCCGAGGCCGGCGCCGGTCCGGAGACGGCCTCCAAGCTGCCGATCGTGAGCGTCGTCAAGCAGGCCCGCCGGACGACCCTGCTCGCCACCCTCGCCTACGTGTCGGTCAGCACCACGTTCTACGTCGCCTTCATCTTCCTGCTGGCCCACGCGACGGGCAAGCTGGAGATGAGCAAGGCGTCCGCGCTCACGGCTGTGCTCATCTCGGCCGGCGCCTACTCCGTCGGCCTCCGCCTGTCAGCGGGAACGGCCGACAAGCGCGGACGGCGCACGGCCCTGATGTGGGGCCTGGGCGGGGCCATCGTGACGATCTTCCCGGCACTCGCGCTCATCGAGACCGGCGAGCCCGTTCTCTTCACGGTCGCCATGGTGGTGTTCGCCTTCCCGGTCGGCTTCGCCTACGCCCCGGTGGGCGTCTACTTCGCAGAGTTGTTCCCGACCGCCATCCGGTACTCGGGCGTGACGGCGGCCAACCAGGCCGGCTCGCTCCTGGGAGCGGCCGTGGCCCCCTTCATCGCCGTCGGCCTCTACGAGGGGCTCGGCATGTACGCCGTCGGAGCCTACGTGGTACTGGTCTCCGTGATCAGCGCCGGTGCCGTCCGGGCGCTCGGCGAGACCCGTCATCTCGACCTGAGGCGGTGAGCACGACCGTGCACAGCATCGACGAGGCCGTGGCGGCGGCGGCCGATCTGGACCTGGCCCTGGTGCCCGGGTCCGCCGTCCGGCACGCCCAGCGCGTGATCGCCGACACCGTCGCCGCCGCCGGGGCCACGACGCCGGAGATCGCCGCCCTGGTCGCGCTGGACGAGCGCAACGGCCTGGTGACACCGGTCGGCAAAGCGGGGGCCGGGCATTCGGCGACGGTGCTTCCGGCACCCGGCAGGCGTACATATCCCGAGCATGCGGCTTTCCTCAACGCGACCGCGGGAACCGCCTTGGAACTGGACGAGGGCATGCGCCCGACCGGGCATCCGGCCGTGCAGGTGGTCCCTGCGGCGCTCGCCGTCGCCGAGCACCTGCACGCGCCCGGCGCCGACCTCCTGCGCTCGGTCATCGCGGGCTACGAGGTGAGCAGCCGGCTGTTCCGGGCGGTCCGGCTGCGGCCGGGCGTGCATCCCCACGGGCACCTGGGAGCCCTCGGCGCCGCGGTCGCCGTGGCGCTGCTCGATGGCACCGACCCCGTGGCCGCGGCTCGCATCGCCGCCACGGGACCCGTGCTGGCGACGTGGCAGCCCTGCTACGAGGGCGCGACCGCGCGCAACGCCTTCACCGGACACGCCGCGGCGAGCGGGGTGCGCGCCACGGCGATGGCGCAGGCCGGGTACCGGGGTTCGGCGGGAGCGCTGGAGGACGCGTTCGGCCGGGTGGCGGGCGAGATCGTCGACGGACCGGAGCTGTCGGGCCCGCTGGACTACGGCGGGCTCGGCATCACCCGCAACTACTTCAAGGTCCACAGCGCATGCGCCCTGACGCACTGCGCGATCGAGGCGGCGCTGGCCATCGGGACCGTACCGGTCGACGCGATCCGGGAGGTCCGGGTGGACACGGTGAGCATCAACCTCAAGATCGCCCGCCAGCCCGCCCCGAACGACCTGTCCGGCCGGTTCTCCCTGCCCTACGCGGTGGCGACCGCCCTGCTCGTCGGCGGCAGCGGCGTCGATGCCTTCCGCTACCGTCCCGCCGTCGCCGAGCTGGCGCGCAAGGTGACGGTCCGGGCCGATGCCGGATTCGACGCACGGTGGCCGGAAGCCGCCCCGGCCCGTGTCACCGTACGGACCGACGACGGCGCCCTGACCGCCGTCGTGGACAACCCTCGCGGCCACCACACCCGCCCTCTCAGCGCGGAGGAGCATCGCGACAAGTTCGTGGCGCTCCTGGGCGACTCACCGACGTCCAGAGCATGGTGGGACCGTCTCACAGAGCTGACCGCGGTGACCGACTGCGCGGAACTGTTCGCGTAGGCGCAAGGACGATCGGAGGCGAAGCGGTGCGAGGAGGCCGAGTGTCGAGGACGGGAGCAGAACGATGAGCAACGGCACAGTGAGCCTGCTGGCCATGGGCGGCACCGTCGCGGCGGCTCTCGACGAGGGCGGCGCGGCGCCACGCCATGGCGCCGGCGACCTGGCGGGCACGGTCAGCGGGCTGCCGGTCGCCGTCCGGCCGCGCGACGTGCGCACCGTGCCGAGCCGCGCCGTCACCCTCGACGACATGTGGACGCTGGCCGCGGCGGTGCGCGAGGAGATCGAGGGCGGCGCCGCGGGCGTGGTCGTCACCCATGGCACCGACACCCTTGAGGAAACGGTGTACGCGCTGGCGATGCTGGTGGACACGGACGTCCCCGTCGTGGTCACCGGAGCCATGCGCGCCCCGCACCTGCCGGGCGCCGACGGGCCCGCCAACATCAGGGCGGCCATCAGCGCGGCGCTGCACCCGTCTCTCGCCGGGTACGGTCCCGTGGTGGTCTTCCAGGACGAGATCCATGTCGCTCGACTGGTGACCAAGCACCACAGCACCCGGGTCGCGGCGTTCGCCTCCCCCTCCGCCGGCCCCGTCGGGTTCCTGGTGGAGAACGAGGTGGAACTGCTGCTCGGTCCGCCGCCCGTCACCGACCGGCTCCCGGTCACCGCAGCGCCGGACCGGAGGGTGGAGATCGTACCGGCGATGGCCGGTGCGGACGGGCGGCTGGTCGACGCCATCGCCGCCGAGGTCGACGCGCTCGTGGTCGCCGGCACGGGTGCCGGGCACCTGCCGCCGCCACTGGCGGACGCGCTGGTACGCGTCGTTCGCGGAGACCGGCCCGTGGTCCTCGCCAGCAGATGTGAGGACGGGCCCATCCTGCGGCGCACCTACCGCGGCCACGGTTCGGAGACCCAACTGCTGGCCGACGGGCTGCTCGCCTCGCGGACGCTGTCACCGCTCAAGGCGAGGCTCCGCCTGGTGTTCGGCCTCTCCGCCGGACTGACCGCCCGGCAGCTCTTCTGATCCTGCCGCTCCCGCCCCCGCCGCGCGCACCGTCGCCACTGAAGGAGACAGATGGACACCCTGGCACCACGCGACTTCGTCGGCTACGGCCCGAACCCGCCCGACTTCGCGTGGCCGAACGGCGCGCGGCTCGCCGTGAACTTCGTCGTCAACTACGAGGAGGGCGCCGAACGCAACGTCCTGGACGGCGATCCGGCGCACGAGACGCTGGTCGAAGCCCGGTACGAGGTTCCGGCCGGGCAGCGTGAGCTGTTCGCGGAGTCGACGTTCGAGTACGGCAGCCGCGTCGGCATCTGGCGGCTCCTGGAGACGCTGGACGAGCATGGGATCGTTCCCACCGTGTTCGCCTCGGCCCTCGCGCTGGAACGCAACGCCGCCGTGACCGAAGCGATCAACGCGCGCGGCTGCGACGTGGTGGGGCACGGCTACCGCTGGATCCCGCACACCGGCCTGAGCGAAGCGCAGGAGCGCCGCAACATCGTCGACTGCGTCGAGACGCTGGAGCGCCTCACCGGGCGGCGGGTCCAGGGCTGGTTCACCCGTCCGCCCAACACGGTGCGCACCCGCTCACTGCTGGCCCAGGCCGGCCTCGTCTATGACGCGGGCTCGGTCAGTGACGACATTCCCTATTACGAGGCGGTGGACGGCCGGCCCTTCCTGATCGTCCCCTATTCGCTCGACGTCAACGACACGAAGTTCTACAAGGGGCAGTTCTTCACCGCGGACGACTTCGCGCGCTACGCGATCGACTGCTTCGACACCCTCGCGGCCGAGAGCGCGCGGCGCCCCCGGCTGATGTCTGTCGGCCTGCACCCCAGGATCATCGGCCGTCCGGCCCGGCTGCCCGGGCTGCTGCGCCTGATCGAGCACCTCAGCGCGAACGACGACGTCTGGATCGCGGGCCGCGACGAGATCGCCCGCTTCTGGCTGGAGACGTTCCCGCCCGAGACCGCGCATGCCTAACCGATCGCCGGTCACCGCTCAATTGTATACAGTGGCTTACGAGCGATCCGAAGCTGTGCCGTAGAGGGCATTTATTCGCCTCACTCTTGCGCGGTGTCCCGTGTAGCGGTCGACCGTGAACCACCAGAGCGTAGGGCGCGTCGACAGCCTCACAAAGATGCGGCTAGATTGTATGCGGCTGCGCACTGGCCTCACATCGGCACCGTCAACGACTAAGGAGTGGCATGAAGCCTGCACCGGCCGGACCGAGCCGATCGGTCGCGGCCCTCCCCGAGAACCGGCGCCACGCTCTCTACGAGCAGCTCAAGCAGTCGATCTATCTCGGCGACCTGGAGCCGGGCCGGTACCTGGTCGAGAGCACGCTCGCAGCCATGTACGAGGTCAGCCGCACCCCCGTCCGGGAGGCGCTCCTGCGTCTCGAGCAGGACGGGCTGGTCGTGCGGGACAGCGGAGGCCTGACGGTTCGCGACCACAGCCCGGACGAGATCCTGGATCTCTACGAGGTGCGGATCCTCCTGGAACGCGAGGCGGGGCGGGCGGCCGCCGGCCGGCGCACGACGCACGATCTTCTGACACTGCGGAAAGCCGCCAAGCACTACGAGGTCGTCGACGTCGACAATCCGCGCGGAATGGTCGAGACGAATAGGGAGTTCCACAAGGCCGTCTGGCGATGCACTCACCAGCTCGCGCTGCTCGACCTGCTTGAACGCCTCGACCTGCATCTGGGCCGCTTCCCCAATACGACGCTGACGTATCCGAACCGGCGGGAAGCGACGATCGAACAGCATCGCGCGATCGTGCGTGCCATCGAGGCGCGGGACCAGGAACGGGCGGGCGACCTCTGCGCCCAGCATTTCAGCGATGCCCGCGACATCCGGCTGGCCCAGTGGGAGGACGAGGACTGAGCCGGCAGGCCACCCGCTCCCACCCACACCCCCCGCGGTCCGGGCAAGCGATCCCGGTAAATCGTGGGGCTTGTGTTCTAGATGACTGAGGTGCGTCTGCGGCGCTTCTCGGGTGAGCTGCCCGTCAATTCGAGACATCGGTTGTTCGTGCGTTGCTCACCACTTCTGGGAGTGGCGCGGAGCGCGAGCACTGCCCGCGCCGACTGTTGGTTCGTCCCCGGCTCGGAGGCGAGGTCGGCTTGTCATGCAGAGGCGCATGGCAGGCGAAGGATCATGCGCGTTCCGCTGGTGTGGTCGGCTATATGAAGGTCGCCGTGGTGGGCGCGGGCGATCTGGCGGGCGATGGGCAGGCCCAGGCCGGTGCCTTCAGGGTCCCTGCGGCGGGCGTCGGCGCGGCGGTAGAAGCGATGGAAGACCGCTTCCCGCTCGCTGGCGGGTATTCCGGCCCCGTCGTCGATGACCTCGATGTACGCCTGTTCGTCGCGTTGGTAGACCTTGACGTGGATCATGCTGATGGCGTGCCGGTCGGCGTTGGTCAGCAGGTTCGACAGCAGCCGTGCCAGGCGGACCGCGGAGGCTTCGACCACGATGCCGGGGGTGATGTCGACGGTGGTGTCGCAGGCCAGGTCGGCGCGCGCGAGTTCGGCGGCCACCAGCGCCGACAGGTCGACCGTTTCGGTGGAGAAGGGAGTGTTGCCTTCGAGCCGCGCCAGTTCGAGCAGGTCGCTGACGATGTCACCAAGCCGTTCGGCGTCCTGCAGCGCCGCGTGCAGGACCTGCCGCGAGTCGGCCTGGGGGTCGGACAGGGCCACCTGCAGTCTGGTCTGCAGGCCGGTAAGCGGACGGCGCAGGTCATGGGAGGTGTCGGCCACCACCTGCTGCTGCTGGCGCAGCGCCGCGCGGGCCGCGGCGGTGGCCTGCCGCTCACGCAGCCGTGCCCTGCGCAGCCGCCGGTTGGCCTCCTGGAGCTCCTGCGCCCGCAGGAACAGTTCGGCTTCGGCCGCCTCCACCTGGTCGGCCAGGGACCGCTCGTCGGCCGCCCCAGCTGACCGCAGCCGCTGGATGTAGGAAGTGACCTCTTCGACCCGGTTGACCACGCAGGCGACCCGGCCGTCCGGGCCCAGCAGGGGCGCGTTCACGGCAGTCCAATACCGTTCCTCGAAGAGACCCGGCCTCCCGGCCACCTGTACGTCGTAGCGCACCAGTGGCATGACATCGACGTCGCCTTCGGCCAGCACACGCTCCAGTGAGGCACGCAACTCCTGCACGCCCTGCCCGGACGGACCACCCGGAAAGACGTCAAAGATCTGATGCCCGAGCAGCCGTCCCCTAGGGCGTTCCACGACATGCTCATACGCCCGGTTCACCGCCAGGTACACCAGGTCGGACGACAGCACCGCACACCCAGCGGGAACCGCGTCGAACACTGCCGAGTAGTCCAGCCTGGTCATGCCCACTACCTACCCGGAACACGCCAAGACTCCTCCACGGCACTTCCGCACTGCCATAAGACGTGCGCTGATCGAGGAAGTCGGCATCGTGCCCGGCGCAAACCCTGTGCCGGCACTCCTTCGACGCCGTGATCGGCATGGTCACCGGCCTCGATCGGAAGTCAAAGCCTGGTCCGGACTCCTTCTGGCAGCGGCGGGGGAGTGGCTGACCCACTGGCTGGCCCCCGTACCGGAGCCGCGTCCACCGCTCACGTTCGCCTAGACCTGCCCCGGTACCTGAGCGCCAATGGCTCTGGCCGAGGTATCGACTGCCCGAACGGGGCTACGCGCGGGAGTGTCTCGACGACCTGGCGCGAGTTGGTCGTTCGGGCACGGACCCGATCGCGATCGATACCAGCAGCACGAGCCCGGCGGCCGCCACCACCTGGCTCTCTCCTACTGCTGGGAGGTCCGACTTGGGACCGCCGACGGGCGCGAAACGTCCTCGCGGATCCAGGACGACCGGCATGATGTCGCCGCGCCCGTACCCTTCACAGCTGGTCGCGAGTTCACGCGGGATCCGCGCCCCACCGGTCCGGTGCAGCGTGCAGTGGTGGCTCTCGGAGCCGCGGCTCTGCGTCGTCCAGGTCCGCTCCACGACTGCCTCGGCGTCGACGCCGACCAGCGTCATCGCGATGTCGCGCGCAGCCACGACACCGACGATGTAGACAACGAACGCCGCCAGGACGCCGAGGGTCAGCGGCACGCCGCGGAACGGCATCGGCCGCCGGGTGCGGTACAGCCAACCCAGTGCCATCACCACGCCGATCATCCCGGACACGGCGATCAGCGCCGCAGCGGTCGTCCCCCACCACAGGTAACCGGCCGCGGCGAACGCGAATCCGAGCACGGCCGCACCCACCACCAGACCACCACGACGCACGGCGGAACCGATGA
The DNA here is from genome assembly GCF_040649435.1 of Actinomadura sp. NPDC048955. Lineage (NCBI taxonomy): Bacteria > Bacillati > Actinomycetota > Actinomycetes > Streptosporangiales > Thermomonosporaceae > Actinomadura > Actinomadura sp. NPDC048955. Next base: position 63,189 of record NZ_JBEZJI010000043.1, on the reverse strand, counting down.
CAGACACGCACCCTCCACGAGATCAGACCGAACGCCAGAGCCTAACTGTGACCCACCACCTCGTCAGGACGCGCTGCGGCGTCAAGCCCACCCGGCCCTGTTCTCCGTGCGGTGCCGCTGAGTACATGTTCTCGGCGCGCCGGTGGATGGAGCGCGCCTTCGAGGAGGAGATCGACGACGAGTTGCTCGGACTATTTGCGGCCTCGTCCTGATCGGTGGCCGATATCCGCAATCCGCAACTCCACCCACAGAGCGTCAGATGGTGGCGAAAGTGGTTCCGATGGCCGTCATCCGCTCGACGGTGAGGGCCGGGTCGAGCAGGGCTTCGGGGGTGTGCAGGCCCGGGCCGACGGGTTCGCCGCGCAGGCCGAGGAGCCGCTCGACGCCGAGGGCGATGCCGAGGGCCGTGAGGGGGCGCTGGCCGGCGGGGTGGAAGAGGTGGCGGCGGGTGCGGAGAGGGGCGCCGGACGGGCCCGTTCCCTCCAGGTCGATGAGGACCTCGGTGGAAGCGGGCTCGCCGCGTCTCCGGCTGGCCGAAGCGCCGACGGCGAAGTCGAAGTGGACCTCACTCGCCCCGGTGGCCAGGGCGAGACTCGGGACGTCGAGGATGGCGATCCGCCGGCCGGGCAGCACGACACCGTCGATGCTGGGCACACCCACCTCCGCCTCGTCCCCGGAGACCCAGGTGAAGGCCCCGTCCCGGCGCACCAGGCCGGCGGAGGTGACAGCGGCCAGGCGCTCCAGGTCGTCGAGCGCTGCCGGTCCGCCGGCGTCCTGCTCGTCGAGTACGGCGGCGATCCGGATGGCGTCGAGCCGCCCGAAATCCCGGGCCAGGTCCAGGGCCACGAGGACGATCAGGCCGGCCAGATAGTGGCTGGCCAGCAGCACCGGTGCGGCACTCGCCCGCTGGGCGCCGGCGACGACCTCCGGGGCGATGTCGACCAGGCCGCTGGAGATGCTGAGGTAGGGCAGGCCGCGCTCCTGGGCGTAGCCGAGCCCGTGCAGGCGGGAGTCACGCACTGCCGCGACCACGGCGGAGAAGCTCTGTTCGGCGGGGAGGCCGAGGTCGGGACGTTGAAGGTCGAGGGTGACGGCGGTGGCATCGCCGAGCCTGTCGGCGACCTTCCGGGCGCGGTCGAGGTTGCGGCCCGCGATGGCCAGGGGCAGGTCCGGATGCCACTCCCGTAGGACGGCAGCGGTGTCCGAACCCGCCTGGCCCGATCCGCCCATGATCAAAACCGGCTGCTTCATCTGCGGAAGTCCTCTCACTCGCATCAAGCTACATTTTGTAGCCTACACTTTGTAGCTTAAGCTGGCGTCGTGACGCAAGGGAGGACGATGAAGGCATCCACGACCCGCCTGTCCAAACAGGCCAGGCGGGAGCAACTGCTCGATTCGGCGACGGCGATGGTCCGCGACCGTGGGGCAGACGGCCTGACCCTGGTCACGCTCGCTGAGGCCGCCGAGGTGAGCCGGCCGATCGTGTACGACCACTTCGGCACCCGTCAGGGGCTTCTCGTCGCGCTCTACCGGCGGCTCGACGAGCAACACCGGGCCGCGCTGACGCAGGCACTGACGGAAGCAGGGCCTGACGCACGCGGGGTCGCAGGGCTGATGAGCCAGGCCTACCTCACCTGCGCCACGGCCATGCCGGAGCTCAACGCGATCTCGGCGGCGTTGAAGGGGAGCCGGGAGATGGAAGCGGTCCAGCACGAACTTCTCGATGACTACACCGACCTGATGGCCGACGCGCTGGCCCCGCACTCCGGCCTCGACGCTCAGGCGCTCCGGCTACGCTGCGCAGGTGCACTGGGCGCCGCCGAGGCGATCGCCGCCGAACTCAACCACGGGCGCACAACCGTCACCGACGCAACCGACGCGCTAACGGACCTGATCATGAGCTGCCTGGCCGCCGCGCCCCGCCGCTAACGCCACTCGTCGTTCGCATGGCTTCGTCCGCGTGTAGCGGCAACGTTCGTCGATGAGTTTGGGCAACGCCCTTGATCGATGGTGGGTCTTGGTTCCCCCGGCTCCACGGACGCCTTGCTCTTCCCCCGGTTCTCCGGTCACATTTCTGAGGAGACGGCGGGCCGGCGGCGGCGCAGGTGGTGGCGGCGGTCAGAGCGAGCAAGATCGGACCCCATGCACCGATCGGGGCGATGGCGGTCATGGCCAGCGCCTGCCACCGACGGTCGGGACCCACTCCGGGAGCACCTCACCCCACCGACTGACCAGGCCGATCGCCGCCAGCGCCGCGACCTCGGTCAGGACGCTGAGCCCGAACACGTACGGGATGGAGATCGCCAGGTGGGGCATGCCGATGTCCTGGACCTGTCCCATCGGGAAGTGGAACGCGAACGGCAACCGCCACAGGCACGACGGCAGCAACAGCAACGGCAGCGCGTAGGCCAGCCGCAGAGCCCAGCGAGGGGCCGGCCGTTCGGTGTCGCTGACGGCCGGAACCTTGTGAATCAGCTTGATCGCCATGTGCGTCAGGTTGCCTGGCCTGCGAACACCGCAGATCACCCGCGATGGTGAAGTGGCTCCCCCGGACAGGGGCTGGGCTCAGTAGGACAGGCCCATCGACACCGCGTAGGCCATGTAGTCGGCCTCGGGCTTGCTCCCGGCGTTGAGGCGCGGGCGCGCTGGGGCCGCGGCTTCTTATGCGTCGATGACGGGTGCGCAGGTCTTCACGTAGATCAGGCGGCTGACGCCGGCCGTCACCGCCATCGCCGCTACGAGGCCCGCCCAGTTCAGCCCGGGTGCGGTCAGCTTCTCGAAGGTGATGGAGAAGGGGACCGTCGCGATGGCGAGGGCGACGGTGACGCCGAGCCACTGGACGCCGTGGCCGCCGTAGCTGTGCTCCCTCGTCCACACCCTGCCCTCGGGCGTCCGCGAGCTGTTCTTGCGGAAGCCGACGAGGAACACCACCGCCGCGGCGGCGACCTCCCCGGCCAGGACGCCCACGGCGGGTGGCCCGAAGACGTCCTCGATCTCCAGCCAGGCGCCGGCCGCGATGCCGAGCGAGCCTCCGAGGACCAAGGCGAGAAGGGGCAGCACCGGGCCGACCCATCCGGAGCCGGTGGTCTTCGCGCGTCCCAAGGTTTCCTCCCGCTCACCCGATTCCGCAGATCGTCCGATCATGCCGGACGTCCGATCATGCCTACGGACCGTCACATTCCGGTCACGGCGACATGGGGCGTATCGCCGGCGAGAGGTGGTCGAGGTGCTCAGGCGGGGGCGTCGCGGTAGGCGTAGTACGCCAGGAACATGTCAACTCCGGAATCGATCAGTCGATCGGTCGTGTTCGGGTCGAGCGTCGTCCCATAGGTGCCGTGGACCAGGTGCGGATAGAGCACGAGCGCGTAGAGCTGGAGGATGGCGGTCTCCATGTCCGGCATGGTCAGCCGGCCGGCGGTTATGAGGCGGTTGAACTCCGCCTCCAAGGCGGGGCGGGCGCGGTCGGGGCCGTGGTGGCGCCAAGCCGCGCCGAGTTCCGGGAATCGGCGGACCTCGCCGGCGACGAGGCGGCGCAGGGCCACCATGTCGGGGGAGGTCATGCTGTCCACCCAGGCATGGGCGGTCCATTTGAGCGCGGCCCGCAGGTCGTCGGACTCTTCCAGCCGCTGCGCGGTACCCGAGATGGCGTCGGCGAGAGCGTCTTGCAGAGCGTCGCCGATGACCGCGACGAAAAGGGTCTCCTTGCTGCCGTAGTGGTTGTAAACGGTGACCTTGGAAACACCCGCCTCGGCGGCGATGGCGTCCATCGCCGCGTCGAACCCGTCCCGGACGAACGCCGACCTGGCCGCCTGAATGATCACCTGTCGCTTGCGCGCCGCCCGGTCGCCGGCGAGAACGCGCGGAGACTCGCTGCGCTGAATGGGTGCCGGCATCGTCCGCTCCTTCGTCGTCGACGTCCAGCCTACCGGAACATGAACTGTACGGTTGAGTTCAACTGAACTGTTCCGTACAGTACAAGAGATCGACCCGCACCTCGACTCTCCTCATGAGCGTGGGCGACCAGACCGGAACACCGGAGTGACGCCATGCACGACACCTGTGATCGACCACAAGTCCACGACGCGGACGCTCGTCGTCCTGGTCGCTCCAAGACGGCTGCGCTGATCTTGCTGTCGTTCGCGATGCTGATCGTTTCTCTCGATCAGTACATCGTCGTCGTCGCGCTGCCGGACATCGGCCGCGAGCTCGGATACTCGGCGCGGACCCTGCAGTTGGTGGTCAGCGCGTACGCCGTCGCCTCCAGCGGATTCCTGCTGCTGGGCGGGCGCGCCGCCGACCTGCTCGGCAGGCGCCGGATGCTGGTCACCGGGCTCGCGCTGTACGCGGTGGCCTCGCTGGCCGGCGGGCTCGCGACCGGACCGGCGCCGCAGCTGGCGGCGCGAGCGGTTCAAGGGCTCGGCGGGGCACTGGTCTTCCCCAGCACGCTGGCGATCATCAACACCGCCTTCGCGGAGGGGCGCGACCGCAACCGAGCGCTGGGTGTCTGGGGTGGCTCCGGCGCGGCCGGGCTGGTGATCGGTGTGCTGCTCGGCGGCGCGCTCACCCGCATGCTCGGGTGGGAATCGGTCTTCTTCGTCAACGTCCCCCTGGCGGGAGGAGCGCTCATCGCGGCCTTTCGGCTCCTCGCGCCGGACGGGTCGCGGACGGCGGGACGGGTGTTCGATCTGCCGGGTGCTCTGACCTCCACCGGCGCGGTCACGCTGCTGCTCTTCTCCCTGGTCCAGGGACCGGCTCTCGGCTGGGACTCGCCCTGGACCCTCGGTATGGCGGCCGCGGGGCTCCTGCTGTTCGCGGTGTTCGCCGTCGTCGAGCGGCGCAGTCCCGACCCCCTTGTCCCCGTGAAGCTTCTCACCAACCGCGTTCTGGCCGTGGCGCTGGTAGTCGCTTTCATGTTCACGGCGACATTCGGAGCCCTCCTGTACTTCCTGTCCATCTACTTCCAGGACGTCCGCGGCTATGACCCTCTGCAGACCGGCGCGGCCTTCCTGCTCCCCACCGCGGTGGTGGTGGCGGGCTCGACGCTCGCCGGTCAGACGGTGACGCGCTTCGGGCTGAGGCGCACTCTCGTCGCCGCGCTCGCGATCGGTGCGGCCGGGGCGGTCGGCGTCGGCCTGGCCCTGTCGGCCGACGGCTCCTATGCCGCGCTCGTGCCGGGTCTCGTCGCGGTCAGCCTGGGGGACGGTGTCGTGTTCACCCTGATGTTCATCGCCGCCGGCACGGGGGTGGCCGACCACCGGCAGGGGGTCGCCTCCGGCATGGCCTCCACCAGTTCCGGAGTCGGCGCCGTCGTCGGCCTCGCCGCACTTGTTCTCGTCGCGAACGCCGGTACCGAGGGGCTCAGCGGTGAAGAACTGCGCGTCGCCACCGCCGAAGGCATACGCACCGCCGTTCTCGTCATCGCCGGAGGGATCGTCCTCACCCTGCTCGCCGCGCTCAACCTCCGTGGTCCCTCCGGCCACCCCCACCGATCCCAGGCCGACTCCGCCGCGTCGACCTAGTCGGCGGGGGCGAGGCGAACACCTGAGGGCAACCAAAGGTTGCGCATTGGGACCGGGTGCCGTAACGTAAGCGCAACCAAAGGTTGCGAATGGATGGACGGCATGGGTTACGACAGCATCGAGCGGGAACTCCACATCGAGGCCACGCCCGAGGTGGTCTACCAGGTCATCAGCAAGCCCGAGCACCTGCGGGAGTGGTGGCCGGACGAGGCGGAGATCGAGGCGGTGCCCGGCGCCCGCGGGGTCGTCTCGTTCGGCGACCCGAACGCACCGGATGCCAAGGTCGTGCCGCTGACGGTGATGGAGGCCGACCCGCCCAGGCGGTTCTCCTTCCGGTGGGCCTACGACCAGGGGGAGATCGCGGAGTCGGTCGACTCGCTGCTGGTGACCTTCGAGCTGGTCCCCTCGGGGACGGGGACGCTGTTGCGCTTCACCGAGACCGGATTCCGCGACAGGGACTGGCAGGAGGAGGTGCTGGTGGCCCAGTACGGCCAGCATGCCGCCGGATGGGACCACTTCCTGCCGCGCCTGGTCGCCTACGCTGTCCGGACGGTGTCGAAGCCGTGAGCGGACCCGTCGACGACGACCTGTGGTCGGCGGTGGGAGACCCGACCCGGCGTCGGATGCTGGACCTGCTGCTGGCCCAGGGCGGCGGCACCGCGACCAGACTGAGCCAGCAGTTGCCGGTCACCCGGCAGGCCGTCGCCAAGCATCTCGGTGTTCTCGAACGGGTCGGGCTGGTTCATGCCACCCCGTCCGGACGCGAGCGCCGTTACCAGGTCGACCAGACCCAGCTCGCCCGCGCCGTTGCTCAACTGTCGTCGGTCGGGGCCGCCTGGGACGCCCGCCTGCAGCGCATCAAGCAGATCGCCGAAGCGATCCAGCGCAGCCAGAACGGCTGACCCTTCTCAACGACCAGCACGTCGCCACGCACGTGGCGACGCTGAACAATCGCGCCCACACGTCAGGCAGGGCGCCGCGACGCAGGAAAGGCGGACGACCATGACCGCAGCCATGAGCACCGAGGACATCACCGAGGTCATGAACAGGCCGTACGCGCGGGAGTTGCTGGCCTCGCGCATCCCCGCCCGGCTCGCCTACACCGGTCTCGACCGCACCCCGCGGGTCGTGCCGTTGGGCTACGACTGGGACGGCGCCCGCATCACGGTCGCCAGCGCTGTCAGCTCGGCGAAGACCAAGGCTCTGCGGGCGACCCCCGACGTCGCGCTGACCATCGACAGCGAGGACTTCCCGCCGAAGGTGCTGCTGCTGCGCGGCACCGCGCAGGTCGACGTCGTCGCCGGCGTCCCGGACGTCTTCCTCCGGGCATCCAGGAGGCGGATGTCGGACGACCAATGGCCCGACTGGAAGGCCGGCGTGCACGCGCTGTACGACCAGATGGCGGTCATCACGATCACGCCCACCTGGGCCAAACTGCTCGACTTCGAAACCACCATCCCCAAGGCCGAGCAGGACATGATGCACGCCCGCGGCCACGACGCATCAGTTGCCGATGGAACCCTTTACCAGGACTGATGTCGGGCCGCCGCCGAGCAGGACCGCCGCCGGCGGCGCCGCCCGACGACCCGGCGCCACTATCGGCGCGGCGCCACACGGCCGCTCGATTCACGCGATCCCACGCAAACCTCACGCACCTCACCATGGCAACGCCGTCGGCGCCGTTTCCGCGGGCGCGAATACGACCCACGACAACCGCGTCGCCCTCGATGCCTGGACAATCGACCGCGTCATCGCGCGTGCTGTCGGCAACGCGGGGGATTATGTTGAGAGCCCCTCGATCCACCCCTCGGGCGGAGGCGTAGGGTCACCGACGAGGAAGATCGCCATGGTCGGCCAGCGTACGAGACGCGGGGCCACGGGCGAGGCTCCCGCCGGTGAACGTTCGTTGCTGTTCAAGCGGCCCGAGGCGGCTGCCGAGTTCACGAGCCCGTTCTCGCCGGGTGGCGGCTACCGCTGAGCCGTGTTCCCTGATCTTTCTCGGTGGCGACGGCCGAGGCGGACAGGAGCGTCGAAGCGGCGAGGCTGCCCCAGAGGGCGACAGGGCCGTGGGAGGCGAGAGAGGTCATGACAGCCGGGGAGACGGCGAGGCCGAAGCCGGTGGAGAGCTGGAAGCGGGAGAGGGCGCGTCCGAGGACGGGGGACGGGGCGAGGGCGGTGACGAGCGCGGTGGCGCTGCCGGCGTAGATGATCTCGCCGATGGCGCAGACCACGGAGACCGCGGCGACGGCCGGGGCGCTCCAGCGGTGTTCCGGCGACGTGGCCGCCAGGAAACCGAGGTAGGACGCGGCGAGCACCACGCCGGCCAGAGTCAGCACGGCCCGGCGGGAGAAGCGGGACATCAGGACGGTGACCGGGACCTGCAGGATGACCACCAGCACCGTGTTCGCCACGAAGATGGCCGCCGACCACAGCGGGGATGCGTGCAACTGGGTCACCAGGACCAGAGGCACCGCGATTTCGGGGACGTTGAGACAGAAGACGTAGACCACGTTGGCGGCCAGCAACGCACGCATCCGAGGTGCGGGCCCGCTGGCCCCGCCTTGGGACGGAACAGCGGCCGGATGCGCACGCAGGCGGACCGACCATGCCAAGGCCGCCGCGGCGAGATAGGCGAGCCCGGTGACGGCGGCCAGCGCCTGCAGCGCTGTGGTGCCGCCCGTAAGGCATGCGGTGGCGAGGAGGGCGCCCGCGCCCAGGCCGGCGTTGCGCAGGGCGCGGCCTCCCGCGAGAGCGGCGTCGCGTTCGCGGCCGTGGGCGACCGTGGCCACGAGGGCGGCGTGGGCGGCAGGCCATGCCTGGTTGCCGATGCCGAGGAAGAGCGCCGCCGTCGCGAACAGCCAGACGTGCCCTGCGGGGGCGGCCAGCAGCAGCGCCACGCCCAGCACCCGCACCAGCATCGACGCCGCCACGACCGTGCTGCGTGCGCCCCGGTCCAGCCAACGGCCGACAGCGGGCATGCACACCAGACCCACGACGATGCCGGCCGTCATGGCGATGCCGGTGGCCGACGCGGACAGCCTCAGCACCATCACCCCGTAGAGCAGCAGGAAGGGCCGTAGCAAGCCGGTGCCGAGCGCGTCCACGGCCAGGGCGATGGCATAGCGGGGGCCTCCGGAGGCGCGGAGGAGGGCGCGCGCATGGATCTTGGTGGTGGTCGCCATGGCGTCCACGGTGCGTTCGGCCGCCCGGCCCACCCATGCCGGTTGACGAATACCGTCAACCGGGACGGTCGTCGGCCATCCAACCAGCGAGGATGTGGGGATGACGTTGAGGATCGACATCGGCGGCCTGCCGTCCGGGGGACTGCGGTTCGCCGCCTCCCCGCTGGCGGAGCTGACCGCGATGCTGCACGTGCTGGCCGAACCCGGGCATCACCCGCAGCTCGCCGGCTGGGCCGGAGGCGTCTGGGCCGGGCTGCGACCGGAGCTGGCCGAGCGGCTCAGGGAGGCGGAGTTCCTCTGGCGTTCCTCACGGGCGGACTTCCTGGTGCCCGCTCGTCCCCGGCCGACCCTCGCCGAGGAGTTGGACGAGGTGGACCGGATCGATGACGAAACCTATGTGACCGCCGCGCTCATCACCACGTGCGGCAGCAACCGGGTCCACTTCGCCGCACCGTCGCCGCTCGCCGACGCGGCGGCGCGCGATCGGGCCCTGGACCTTGCCCAGGCCCGCGGCGCGCTCCAGGAGGCGTTCGCGGAACGGTTGCTCGCGGACCCGGCCGGCGTGCGAACCCGGGTGCGCGGCACCCTCGAACAGTGCGCCGAGGCCTTCTTCGACCTGGCCTGGACGGACGTCGCCGTGCGACTGGCCACCGACCTGCGTCTGAAGAACGACCTGCTGAAGCAGCAGGGCATCGGGGCGGCGCTGGCGTCGGTCTCCAGCGCCGTGACCCTGGCGCCGGACGGCGACCACATCATCGTGGACAAGCTGCAGGACAGCGCGACCACCGCCCGCGGCACCGGGGTCACCTTCCTCCCCAGCGTTTTCGGCCGCCCGCACCTGGTGGCGGTCTACGCGCCCGGATGGCAGCCGGTGGTGCAGTACCCCGTCGCCGAGGCGAGTCCATCGGAACCGGTATCGCTGGAAACGGTCACGCTGCGTCTGGAGGCGCTCGCCCATCCGGTCCGGCTGCGGCTGCTGCGCACCCTGGCCCGAGGCCCGCACACCACCGGTGAGCTGGCCCACGCTTGGGGACTCTCGCCCCCGGAGGTTTCCCGCCACCTCGCCGTCCTGCGCCGCGCAGGTCTGCTCACGGCCCGACGGCAGGGCCGTTACGTCCGCTACACCGCCAATTTGACCGACCTGACCGCCCTGGGAGCCGACCTACTGGCGGCCGTCCTGCGCTGACCAGCTTCGATCCCCGAACACGGGCAACCGGGATCCCGAAACGGAACAACGCCGAGAAGTCACCTCAGGCGGGCAGCGGCGGCGGGGTGGTCAGAGCGGGCTTCAGGCTTGTTCTGTCTCATGCGTCCGGTTCATTGGCTCCCATGTCGGAGTGGCACGGTGGTGGACATTTCCGTCCGGCTCGAAGACCAGGTAGCGGTCGAAGTCTTGGGCGAACCAGCGGTCGTGCGTCACGGCCAGGACGGTGCCCTGGTAGGCGGTCAGGCCGTCCTGCAGAGCTTGGGCGCTGGCGAGGTCGAGGTTGTCGGTCGGCTCGTCCAGCAGAAGGAGGGTGCAGCCGGACAGCTCCAGCAGCAGGATCTGCAGGCGTGCCTGCTGACCGCCGGACAGGGTCTGGAAGGGCTGGCGTCGCGTGGGGGCGAGTTCGTATCGGGCCAGTGCGCGCATGGCGTCGTTCAGGGTCGTCCCGAAGTCGGTCGTGATGATTTCGGCAGGGCCGCGGTCACGCAGGTCGGGGCGCGTGTGGGTCTGGACGAAGTGGCCGGGAGCGACGCGGGCGCCCAGCCTCGCCGTGCCCTGATGGGGGACTGAGGACGGGTCGGCGAGCAGCTTGAGGAACTGTGACTTGCCCGACCCGTTCGCGCCGAGGACGGCGACGCGCTCGCCGTACCAGACCTCCAGGTCGAACGGCTCGGTCAGGTCGGCGACCGCGAGTCCTTCGCAGACCACGGCGCGTTTCCCGGTGCGTCCGCCGCGCAGGCGGACCCGGATGTTCTGCTCGCGCGGCGGCGGCTCCGGCGGCCCCGCCTCCTCGAAGCGGGCCAGGCGGCTGCGGGCGGCCTGGTAGGTCGAGGCGACGGCGTCGTTCGCGGCGGCGCGCTGGCGCAGGGCGTGGACCGAGCGGCGCAGCCGGGCATGCTCCTCGTCCCAGCGGCGGCGCAGTTCGTCCATGCGGGCGGCGCGGTCGCGGCGCGCGGCCGGGTAGGTGGCGAAACCGCCGCCGTGCACCCAGACGGTGCCGGACTCGACGGTGATGATCCGGTCGGCGGCCCCGGCGAGCAGGCGGCGGTCGTGGGAGACCAGCAGCACGGTCTTGGTGGTGGCTCGCAGCCGTTCCTCCAGCCATTGCTTGCCGGGGATGTCCAGGTAGTTGTCCGGCTCGTCGAGCAGCAGGACCTCATCGGGTCCGCGGAGCAGCGTCTCCAGCATGAGCCGTTTCTGCTCGCCGCCGGACAGGGTGCCCGCGGGCCGGTCGCGGACGCTTTCGTACGGCAGGCCGAGGGCCAGGGTCGTGCAGGCGTCCCAGACGACTTCCAGGTCGTAGCCGCCGGCCTCGGTGAAGTCGCTGATGGCCTGGGCGTAGGCGATCTGGGTCTCTGGGGCGTCGGTCAGCGCGGCTTCGGCGCGTGCGAGCGCGCCGGTCGCCCCCCGGATCCGCGGCGGTGCGACCGACAGGAGGAGGTCGCGGACGGTGCGGTCCTCCGCAGTGAACTGGCGCATCACACCGAGGCCGCCCGTGTTGGCGACCTTCCCCGCGGAAGGGGCCAATTCCCCGGCGATGAGCCTGAGCAGGGTCGTCTTGCCGCCGCCGTTCGGTCCGACCAGGGCCGCCTTCGCGCCCTGCCCCACACGGAAGGACACCTCGCGCAGCAAGGGCCGTCCATCGGGCAGCGCATAGGCCAGGTCGCTCACATCGATGTGCCCCACGAACCACCTCTGAACGATGATCGGGTGACTAGGCCATTGATCCGGTACTCGTTCACCGTACTAGGCTGGGCGGATGGGGACGAGCCGAGCGGGCGACATCTGGTTGAAGCAGCCGCGCGGACGGCGGGAGGCGCCGCCGCTGTCGCGGGAACGCATCGTCGCCGAAGCGGTCGCGCTCCTGGACGAGGAGGGCGCGGACCGGCTGACCATGCGGCGGCTGGCCGAGCGGCTCGGCACCGGCTCGACCACGCTGTACTGGCACCTGGACACCAAGGACGACGTGCTCGACCTGGCCCTCGACAGGGTGTTCGCCGAGGCCGAGGTGCCGCCGGCGACCGACGACTGGAGCGCCGACGTCACCGCGATGGTGGAGCGGTGGCGTGCGGTGATGCTCCGGCACCGATGGACCGCGACGCTGATGGGCCGGCCGATGCTCGGCCCGAACGTCCTCACGCGCACCGAGTTCCTGCATGCGGCCCTGCAACGCGCCGGGCTCACGGGCGCGCCGCTGACCGCCGCGGCCTACGGACTGTCGCACTTTGTGATCGGGGCCGCGATCAGCCAGCTGTCCTGGCACGGCGGGGACGAGCCGTCCACCCGCGACGCCGCCGACAAGATCCTCGCGGCCCGGCGCGAGACGTATCCGACGCTGGCCGCGCATGGTCATCCCAGCGACAACGACTGGGACGACGCGTTCCACCGCGGCCTGGGATACCTGATCGACGGAATCCGCGCGAACGGCACCGGGTAGCCGGCGCCGCATCTTCGGCGGCCCACGCTGCGCCGTCGCTTCCGGCGCTCGGGGTCTTGGTCAGGCCGGAAGGAGACCCGCCCCCGACTCGGGGGTGTCGGGGGCGGGGCTCGAGCATGGGGCGGTCCGCAGTCCGGTCGGGCGCACCCCGCCGACGGTCACGGTGGGGTTTCCGTGGCCGTCGTCTACCACTCAGCGTTCTGGATGTCCGAAACGTCACTCATGCCCCCGGTCCAGCCGCCGGGCAGCGGAGCCGACGGGTTACCAGGGCACCACGCCGGCGTCTTCGAAGAAGGAGCCGGTGGGGCCGTTGTCGGGCAGGGTGGCCAGGTGGATGGCTACGGCGGCGCCTTGTTGGGCGGTGCGGACGCCGCGGAAGCCATTGAGATCGGTTGCGCAGTAGCCGGGGCAGGCGGCGTTGATCAGGATGTTGGTGTCGTGCAGTTCCTTGGCGTATTGAAGGGTCACGGCGTTGAGGAAGGTCTTGGAGGGCGAGTAGGCGGCGGAGATCGGGCCTACGGCCTCCACGCTGGACTGAGAACTCTGGCGGGTGAGAGACCCGACGCTGCTGGACATGTTCACGATTCGTGGTGCGGCGGACCGCCTGAGCAGCGGCAGCATGGCGTTGGTGACGCGGATGACGCCGATCACGTTGGTCTCCACGACCGTTCGCATGGTCGCGGGGTCGACGGTCGTGGGCGTCTGCGGCATTCCGCCGGTCACCCCGGCGTTGTTGACCAGCACGTCGAGCCGTCCGAAACGCTCGGAGACCAGGGAGGCCGCGGCGGCGACGCTCTCGTCGGAGGTCACGTCGAGGGGTACCGCGAACGCGTCGACCCCCTCGGCGCGGAGTTTCTCGACGGCCTCCGAGAGCCGCTCCGGGGACCTGGCCCCCACGCCGACGGTGTGGCCAAGGGCGCCCAGCCCGACGGCGATCTCGTATCCGATTCCCTTGTTGGCGCCGGTGATCAGCGTGATCGTCTGTTCGCTCATACCCGAAATCCTGGCCGCTCGGCCGAAAACACTCCAACACCGCCTGGGTAGCGTTCGATACCTCACGGGTATTGATCCCCGGGTACGGTGAGAGCATGGAGACGCGGGAGTTGCGGTACTTCGTCGCCGTCGCCGAGGAATTCCATTTCGGCCGCGCCGCCGAGCGCCTCGGGATCGCCCAGCCGCCCCTCTCACGGGCGATCAAGCAGCTGGAACGCCGCCTGGGCGTTCAGCTTCTCGAACGTACCAGCCGTACCGTCGAACTCACCGAGGCCGGAAAGGTCCTGCTCAGGGAGGGCCAGGCTGCCCTCGACGCGGTCGACGCCGCCGCCCGCCGCACCCGCCGCGCCGCCGCCGGGGAGCCGAAACTGGTGCTGGTCACCAAGGCCGGGGCGTCGAGTGAACTGCTGCCGAAGCTCCTGGACGCCTACGCCGCCGAGCCCGGCGCGGTCGCCGTCGAGGTCCTGCTGTGCGGGATCGGAGAGCAGGAGCGGCTGCTCCGCGACGGCCGGGCCGACGTTGGCCTGCTGCACAGGCCGTTCGACTCGACGACCGGCCTGGACATCGAGGAGCTGAGCACCGAGGGCCAGATCCTGGTCCTGCCGAAGGGGCATCCCCTCGAAGGCCGTACGGACCTGCGCATGGCCGACATCGCCGGCCTTCCGCTGCCACGCTGGCCGCACTGCGACGGCGGCTACCCCGACGGCCCGGGACCCGAGGTGCACGACCACGCCCAGCTCTTGCAGCTGATCGCGCTGGGCAGGGCGGTGGCCCTCCTGCCGGAGACCGCCCGGATCCATCTCCGCCGCGACCTCGCGTTCGTGCCGATCCTGGACGCGCCGACCGTCACCACCGTGATCGCCTGGCCGCCGCACAGCCGGTCCCTGGCCCTCGCCGGGCTGATCCAGACGGCCACCCGCCTTTAGAGCGGGAGCCATGTGGCGAGGCCCTTTCATCGCTCACATGTTCACTGAGTTATCGCGCATGCCTCTCGTGATAATTGTGGATTGTCGCTATCCGTTTCTTAGGGCTGGCGCAGTTTCGCGGCGTGCGATCGGGCGGTGGTCGCGGTGGCCGCGTCGCCGAGTGCTTCGGCCACGTCGGCGTGCTTGAGCCAGTTGAACGGGCTGGACGGTCGTACGCTGATCCGCTCGCTGACCAGGACGCGGGCCAGATCGAGGCGGCCGGAGCGGAGGGCGGCCTCCAGCAGGGTCTTCTGCACCGCGTCGCGCTGCGCGTGGCTGCCGCCGAATTCGTTGACGTGGTGCCTGATGGGGGCGAGGAGGTCGACGGCGGTGGTGTGGTCTCCGCGGCCGAAGGCCACCAGAGCGCGGCAGACCGGAAGGCCGACGCGTGCGGTCATCGCCTGGTTGGTGACGTCGGGCAGGGGAGCGGCCAGGTAGGCCTCGCGGTCGGTGATCAGCCGGTCGGCGTCGCTGAAGCGGCCGGCGCCGACGAAGGCCATCACCGCGTGCATGTCATTGAACGCGTAGAAAGGCTCCTGGGCTTTCGACGCCCATGCGTCGGCCAAGGCGTTCCACCTTGCGTTCTGGTCATCGCCTTCGAGAAGCAGGCGCCAGAGCAGGGCGGCGGCGTCCAGCAGTTCCATCGCGGTGCCTGTCGACTCCGGGCCGTGGAGTACGGCGTCGTAGATCTCCAGGGCCCGGGCCGTGTCTCCGGCCTCCAGTGCGTAGAGCGCGTAATGCCACCATGCGTGCACGTTGAAGAACGTGCCGGTCGACCAGTCGGTCAGACGTTCGTCCAGGTAGGTGGTTCCTCGCCGGAAACGGCCTTGCATTTCGTAGGTGTGAACGACCGCGTGGATGCCCCAAACGTCCTGGGGGTCGAGTTCGACCGCGCGCAGCCCGACCTCTTCCGATCGGTCGTAGTGCCCGGCCTCCTCCAGCCCGAAGGCGTACATGCCGAGCAGTTGGCCGAAGTGCCGGTCGGTCTCGCTCCATGCCGTCAGCGCACCGCCGACCCGGTCGCGCAACGCGCGGGCGTCCCCGGTGAAGTAGTCGATCTGATGGCCGACGAACAGCGCGAGGACGTCGCGCGGATACTCCTCGCTGATCTTGCCGAGCAAGCGGCCGCAGCCGGGGAAGTCGCCTTCCAACAGGCGGTCGACCGCCGCGACGTGTGCTCGCTCCCGGGGGAGGAGCCCGGAGCCGTCCACGCGCGACCGGAACTGTCGGAAATGCTCCGCCGCGGCCCGCGCGTTCTCGGGCTCGGTGCTCAGCAGTTGGAGGTATGCCGAAAGGACGTTGCCCAGCGGGAAGTCGGGATCCGCTTCGAGTGCCTGCTTCGCTTCGGTGTCGACCTCCGGGCGGAAGTGCAGCAGTTCATGGATGGCGTTGTCGTAGTGTTCGAGTGCGGTGCGGCTTCCCGTACCGATGGCCTGCCCGTGCTCGTCGGTCCTCATGGCTGTCCGGGGTCCGCCGGACGCTCGACGTGCGCCCACAGGCTGGGCAGGTTGACCACGATTCCCTCCTGCGTGCTGCGGGCGATGACCACGACTGCCTCCTCGTCGGGGGAGGGGTTCTCTTCACGGTGCGGGACATAGGGCGGGACGAAGATGTAGTCGCCAGGCCGGGTCTCGACTCGGACCTCCTCGGTGCCTTCGGCGAAGACGAAGACCGGGCGGCCGGAGACGATGTAGATCGCCGTTTCCGCCTCGCCGTGGTGATGGTCGCCGGAACTGGTCGCGGGCCCGACGTGGGTGCGGCCCATCCAGAGCCGTTCCGAGCCCACCCTCCTGCCTGAGATCGCCTCGTACCTTCGCATTCCCGATGTCTGTGCGGTGTCGGGGTCCAGGTCGGCGCCGCGGACATGCTCGATGCGGCCATGCCAGGCAGCCGTCCCCCATGCGTGATTAGTCACTTGTGTCCCTTTTTGGCCGTTCCGATGGGGAACCCCGGCGTGGCCCGGGTTCCTCGCGCCGTGCTCGTGGTCGTCGCCGGCGGCACAAAGCGGCAGTGATCTCCGCGGGCTTGTGCACCGTCCAGTCCGAGAGGGCGCGGAGTGTAAGCGGAAGAGATTCTTGTGAGGACGATTCAGCCTTGCATGCGATAAACCGTCCGGGCAACGGGCCCCGCCGGGTGGCCTGGGGGAGTACCTGAGTGGCTGGCAGTCGTGGGAATACCCAACGCGGGTTTCGCAGCTGCCCGCGGGCGAGCGGGTTCTCGGTCTCGGGCGAGCATCTCGCGCACGACCGCGCCTGGCTCTATGTGCTCCTGGGCGGCCCGATCGTGGGCACCGCGACGATCGCGGCGGTCCTGGCCGCCTACAGCTCCGAGATCTACCCGACGCGGATTCGCTCGCGCGGGTCGGGGCTGTCGGCGGGCGTCGGCAAGCTGGGCGGCGTCGCCGTCACGGTCGTGCTGGTGGCGGGCGCGACGGTGCCGTCGATCAACACGACCGCGCTGCTCGGGGCGGTTCCGCTGCTGCTCGCTGTACTGGTCGTCGCGGTGTTCGGCGTGGACACCAAACGGACCGCCGGCGCCGCCGAGGGCACGGCCGTCCAGCCTGCCGACGCCTGACACACCGGCCAGGACCCAACGGTCGACCCTGCCCGACAAGCCAGCGGTGCCCAGATGCGCTGGCTGTGGCTTCAGCGCCAGCCGAGTTCGGGTGCGACGTGGGTCAGGATGTTCTCCAGGACGTGTGCGTTGTAGTCCACGCCGAGCTGGTTGGGGACCGTGAGCAGGAGTGTGTCCGCGGCCTGGATGGCCTCGTCGTCTGCGAGCTGCTTGACCAGCACGTCCGGTTCGGCCGCGTAGGAGCGCCCGAAGATGGCCCTGGTGTTCTCGTCGATCATCCCGATGTGGTCGTCAGAGTCGGCGTTGCGGCCGAAGTAGGCACGGTCGAGATCGCTGGTCAGCGCGAAGATGCTGCGGCTGACCGACACGCGCGGCTCGCGTTGGTGCCCGGCGTCCTTCCACGCCTGCCGGTAGGCCTCGATCTGCTTGCGCTGCTGGACGTGGAGCGGCTCGCCGGTCTCGTCGTCCTTGAGCGTGGAGCTTTGCAGGTTCATGCCCAGCTGGCCCGCCCACACGCTGGTGGCGTTGGAACCCGAGCCCCACCAGATGCGGTCGCGCAGTCCCTCGGAGTGCGGTTCGACACGCAGGAGCCCGGGCGGGTTGGGGAACATCGGCCGCGGGTTCGGCTGGGCGAAGCCCCTGCCCTGCAGCACCGTGAGCAGGACCTCGGTGTGCATGCGCGCCATGTCGGCATCGGTGTCGCCCTCGGACGGCTCGTACCCGAAGTACCGCCACCCGTCGACGACCTGTTCCGGTGATCCCCGGCTGATGCCGAGCTGCAGCCGTCCACCGGAGATCAGGTCGGCGGCCCCGGCGTCCTCGGCGAAGTACATCGGGTTCTCGTAACGCATGTCGATCACGCCCGTGCCGATCTCGATGCGCGAGGTCTTCGCGCCGATCGCGGAGAGCAGCGGAAAGGGCGAGGCCAGCTGCCTGGCGAAGTGGTGCACCCGGAAGTAGGCGCCGTCGGCGCCCAGTTCCTCCGCGGCCACGGCGAGCTCGATCGACTGCAGCAGGGCGTCCGCCGCCGACCGGGTCCGCGACCCCGCGGTGTCACTCCAGTGACCGAACGAGAGAAAACCGATCTTCTTCACACCCACGTCAACCGTCTCAGCGCCCACGAGATTCCAGCACGGCCGGCCACACGCCCACCCCGCGCTCCTCGACCGTCGCACCTCAAGAACAGCGCGATCACCCGGCATCGGCCGAGAGACCGGCCAGATCCTCGACGATCAGGCCTCATCGGGACTCGTCCCTGCGCATCCCGTCTCATTGCGATCGGGGGTCGCTGGGCAGGACGCGGTCGAGTTGGCTGCGGGAGGTGATGCCGAGCTTGGTGAAGACCTTTCGCAGGTGGTACTGGACGGTGTGCGCGCTGATGTAGAGGCGGGTGCCGATCTCGGGGTTGGACAGCCCGTCGCGGGCCAGGCGGGCGATCTGGGCCTCTTGGGCGGTCAGTTCCTGCTGCCTGGTGGGCCGGGCGCGTTGGTGGGCGGTCGCGCCGGTGGCCCGGAGTTCGCGTCGTGCCCGTTCGGCGAATCCCGCCATGCCCATGGTTTCGAGCATGTCGTGGGCGGTGCGCAGTTGCTCGCGTGCGTCGAGGCGGCGGCGTCGGCGGCGGAGCCATTCCCCGTACAGGAGGTGGGCGCGGGCGAGGTCGAGGCGGAGCCGGGTCTTGCCGAGGCGGGCGATCGACTCGCGGTACAGGCGGTCGGCCGTCTCACCCTCGGTCAGCAGCGCGCGCGAGCGGGCCAGAACGCCCAGTCCCCAGTCGGTTTCGGTGGCGCCGGCCATCTCCTCGAGACGGTCGCCGGCCCATGCCGCGGCTTCGGCCATGCCGGTGCGGGCGGCCGCCTCGATGAGTTCGGGTACCGCCCAGACGAGCGAGCCCAGGTCGTCGTCGAAGGCGCAGGCGCGTTGCGCCGCCGCGGCGGCCTTGTCGTAGCGGCCGAGGCCGTTGTTGAGCATCGCGTTCGCCCATTGGGCGAAGGTGATCCCGACTCCCTCCCCGCGCCGGGCGGCGTCGTCCACGGTGGCGTCGATCAGGGCCAGTGCTCTGGTCTCATCGCCGCGGAGCGCGGCCAGGCCGAAGGCGCCGTAGGGCGCGAGCCCGCTTCCGGTCGCCTCTTTGACCGTCTGGATCTCGTCGGTCAGCGTCACCGCGGCCGTCAGATCGCCGGCGAGCAGCAGTGCGTAGGTACGTGAGGTCAGGGCGAGTGGAAGCTCGCTGAGCGCTCCGGTCTCGCGGGCCAGCCGGACATGGCGGACGGAGAGCGCGTCCCAGCGGTCGTAGTCCCAGACTCGCAGCGCCGCCGAGGTGGACGCCAGCCACAGCCAGTGCAGTTCCTCTTCGGCCGACATGCCGTCACCGAAGACGGCCAGGGACTCGCGCAGCAGCGGGAAACCCGCCGCATACCCCTCGTTGAAATGTGCGGTCAGGCCGTCCAGGAGCAGGTCGGGTGCGCGCGGGGCGTGTGCTGCCGGCGGAGCCGTACGGGCCTGGCGGGCCACCTCCAGGATGCCGCTGCCGGGTTCGGCCAGCCGACCGGTGAAGATCGCGGCCGAGATCGCGTCGAGGTACGTCGCGCGGGACAGCTCAGGGTCGACGGGTTCGAGTTTCTCGGCCGCCTTCAGCAGGAGCGGCGGGGCTTGCGCCCCTCGGCTGGTGATGAACGCGAGCTGGGCTCGCATCAGGTCGATACTCGCCCGCTGGTAGCGGCCGAGCGGCCCGGATTCCGCCATGGCCAGCAGATCCCGCGCCGCGTCGAGCGCACCCGCCTGGATCTTGGCTTGGGCGGCGGCCAGCGCCCGCTCGGCTCGTCGCGCCGGATCGAGCGTGAGTGCGGCCGCCTGGTTCAGGAACGCGGCCGCCGCGGCGAGGCCGCCGCGCGCGAGCGCTCGCCCGGCCGAGCGTTCCAGCTCGGTCGCGATGTCCTCGTCCGGGCCGGGGGCCGCTCGCGCCTGGTGCCAGGCGCGCCGGTCGGGATCGAGCTGCTGGTCGGTGACTTCGGCCAGGGCCTGGTGCGCCCGCTGCCTGTCGTGGGTGGACGCCGAATGGTAGGCGGCGGAGCGGGCCAGCGGATGGCAGAACCGTACGCGGGTGCCGAGCTCGGCCAGGCCGGCGTCGGCCGCGGGTGCCGCCGCGCCGGCGCCGATCCCGAGCCTGGCGGCCGCTCTCCAGACCAGCGCCGGATCGCCGGTCGGGTCGGCCGCCGCGAGTGACAGCAGCCGCCGGGTCTGGTGCGGAAGCGCGCCGATGCGCCGCCGGAAGCCTTCCTCGATGCTGCCCGCGAGCGGTGCCGGGCCGGGGAGGCCGAATCCGCCGGCCAGTTCCGCCGCGGTCAGGCCTCGCGGCAGCTCCAGGAGCGCCAGCGGGTTGCCGCGCGTCTCGGCGATGATCTGGTCCCTGATCCGCCCGTCGATCGGCCCGGTCAGTACCGAATCCAGCAGCGTGCGCGCGCCCTCGTCCCGCAGGCCGGGGACCGCCAGCTCCGGCAGCCCCGCGAGGTCGACGCTCGGCGTCCGGGCCGCGAACACCAGGCCGACCGATTCCGATCCCAGGCGCCGGGCGGCGAACGCGAGGGCCTGCGCCGAGGCCTGGTCGAGCCACTGCTCGTCATCGACCAGGCACACCAGCGGCCGTTCCTCGGCGACCTGGGACAGCAGGCTGAGTACGGCAAGGCCGATCAGGAACCGGTCCGGCGGCGGCCCGGTGTTCAGGCCGAACGCGGTGCGCAGCCCATCGCGCTGCGGCGGCGGCAGGTCCTCCAGCCGATCCAGCATGGGCGTGCACAACTGGTGCAGTCCGGCGAACGCCAGTTCCATCTCCGACTGGACGCCGGCGGCGCGCGCCACCCGGCAGCCCGGGGCGTGCTCGGCCAGGTAGTCGAGCAGGGCCGTCTTGCCCACACCGGCCTCGCCATGCAGCACCAGCGCCCGGCTTTCACCGACCTGCACGATCGCCGCGACCAGCTGGTCGAGCGCTCCGCATTCGGCGTGACGGCCGGTCAAGTCCGCGTCGCCTCCGGGCAGATGCACGGCTGCCACGCTATCCGGTCGGCCGGGGCACTACCCGTCATGGCTACCCAGCTGGGGGATGCCGGACCGTTGCCGCCGACTCAGGCTGAAGGCATGACAACCGTCCATCACCGCTACGCGACCGTCAACGGTCGGCGGCTGTTCTACCGGGAGGCGGGTCCGGCCGCGGCGCCTGCCGTAGTGCTGCTGCACGGCTTCCCGACCAGCTCTTTCATGTTCCGCCATCTGATCTCGCCGCTGGCCGGCCGCTATCGCGTGATCGCCCCCGACCATCTCGGGTTCGGCCTGTCCGACGCGCCCGCCGCCGACGAGTTCGACTACACCTTCGACGCCCTGGCCGGGCTGACCGAGGGGCTGCTGGACCAGCTCGGGGCCGGCCGGTACGCACTGTACGTCCAGGACTACGGGGCGCCGGTGGGCTGGCGGCTCGCGCTGCGAAATCCGGATGCGGTCACCGCGGTCATCACCCAGAGCGGCAACGGCTACGAAGCGGGTTTCGCGGAGGAGTTCTGGAAGCCGGTGCGGGAGTACTGGCGCGACCAGAACCCGCAGACCGAGGCGGGCGTACGGCAGGCGCTGACCCTGGAGGCGATTCGCTGGCAGTACCTGCACGGCGTGCCCGATGAGACCCTGGTCAGCCCGGATACCTGGAACCACGACTTCGCCCAGGTGTCCCGGCCGGGCAATGATCTGGTGCAGTTGGCGCTGCTCGCCGACTACGCGAGCAATCTGCCGCTGTATCCGAAGTTGCACGCCTGGCTCCGGGACAGCGGGGTGCCGGTGCTGGCGGTGTGGGGCCGAGGCGACGAGATCTTCCGGCCCGAGGGCGCGCTGGCGTTCGCGCAGGACGCGCCCGGCGCCGAGATCCACCTGCTGGACGCAGGCCACTTCCTGCTGGAAAGCCACCTGGACGTCGCCGCGGCCCACATCCGCGGGTTCCTGGGCAGGACGTTGCCGTGACCGGACTGCTGGACGGTCAGAGCGTGCTGGTGGTGGGACGGGCCGGCGGAATCGCCCGCGCGGTCGCGGTGGCCGCCCGCGACGCGGGCGCACAGGTCATCGCCGCCGGCCGCGACAAGGACACCCTGGCCGCCGCCTACGCCGGGGAGCCCGCCATCAGGACCGAGACCGTCGACGTGACCGATGATTCCTCGATCGCCGCACTGGGCGAACGGCTCGGCGGCATCGACCATGTGGTGTCCACCGCGTCGGCGCGAGCCCGGGGACGGCTGGCCGACCTCGACCGGGAGGCCGTCCGGCTGTCGTTCGACACGAAGGTGATCGGCCCGCTCATGCTGGCCAAGCACCTGGCCCCCCGGATGACCGAGGCGGGATCGTTCGTCATCTTCTCCGGCGTCGCCGCGGTGAAGATCACGGCCGGCACGCTCGGGGTGGCCGTCACCAACGGCGCTGCCGACGTCCTCGCCCGTTCCCTCGCACTGGAACTGGCCCCCATCAGGGTGAACGCCGTCTCTCCCGGCGTGATCGACACCGGAGCCTGGGACGCCTTGGGCGAACAAGGCAAGGCGGACTACTTCGCCGAGATGAGCGCCCGTAACCCGGCCCGGCGCGTCGGCACCGCCGCCGACGTCGCCGACGCCGTCCTGTACGCCATGACCAGCACCTTCCTCACCGGCCAGACCCTGCACATCGACGGCGGCGAACCACTTTCCTGACATCACCGAACTACCGGAAAGGAGCCTGACGATGGGTCTTTCCTGGCAGCAGGGCCCGCTCGGCGCCGGCGCGATCGGCCACTTCCTGGCCCCCGGCCCGCTCCCGGAGCGACTGCTGTTCGCCGAGCCGCTGCGCCGGCGGATGCGGGTCCGGTACGGCGGCCTCTGGATCGCCGACAGCGAGGACGTCGTGCTGCTGCACGAGCCCGGCCGCTACCCGGTCGCGTACTTCCCGCTCGGCGACACCGCCGACGGCGCGCTGGAGCCCGTCGAGCACGTCACGCGCCACCGCGACCTGGGCCCAACCTCCTGGTACACCGTGCGAGCGGGTGCGCACAGCGTGCCGCGCGCGGCCTGGCGGCACACCGACCTGCCCGGCCACGCCGGTGGCCTGAAGGGACGGGTGGCCTTCGCGTGGCGGGCCATGGACGCCTTCTACGAAGAGGACGAGCGGATCGTCGGGCACGCCGCCGACCCCTACCACCGCCTCGACATCCGCCAGACCAGCCGCCATCTCGTCGTACGGCACCAGGAGCGGGTCATCGCCGACACCAGGCGCCCGCTGGTCCTCTACGAGTCGGGGTTCGCGCCCCGCTGGTACGTTCCCCGCGCCGACATCGCCGCCGACGCGCTGACTCCGGCGAAGGGCCAGACCTTCTGCCCCTACAAAGGCCTGTGCAGCTACTACAACATCGCCGACGCCCGCAAGGCGGCGTGGTCGTACGAGGACGCCTGGACCGAGGTGCGGCGCATCTCCGGCCTGGTCTCCTTCGAACCGGACAAGACCGAGATGGAGCTGGACGGCACCCGGCTGAGGCTCGAACCCGGCCAGACCGTCCTTCCGCACGGCGTCGACCGCGACCTCACCCTGGACGAGGCGGGTTCCGGCGGGCAGCCATGACGGGCACCGCCGGGCCAGTGCTGCTCTCGGTGAACGTCGGCATGCCGAAGGACGTGTCCTGGAAGGGCAGGACCGTCCACACCGGCGTGTGGAAACACCCGGTGGCCGGGCCGGCGACGGTGCGCCGGCTGAACATCGACGGCGACGGTCAAGGCGACCGGGACGGGCACGGCGGTGAGCAGCGGGCCGTACTCGTCTATCAGATCCAGTCGTATGAGTACTGGCGGAGCTACTTCGGCCGGGACGACTTCGGCTACGGCCACTTCGGGGAGAACCTCTCCGTCGACGGTCTGCCGGACGACGAGGTCTGCATCGGTGACCGGTACCGGATCGGCACGGCCGAGTTCGAGGTCACCCGGCCACGGGTCACCTGCTACCGGGTGGGCCTTCGGACGGCCGAGCCGGAACTGCCCGCGTTGCTGGTCGGCCACCACCGGCCCGGCTTCTACATGCGGGTCGTCCACGAGGGGCGGATCCAGGCGGGGGACCAGATCATCAAGACCCGGACCGGTCCGTACGGGGTGACCGTGGCCGAGGCCGACGCGCTGCTCTACCTGCCCGGTCGCGACCCCGCCAGGCTGCTCGACGCGTCTCGGATTCCGGCGCTGAGCCCCGGCTGGCAGGGATCGTTCCGGGACCTGCTGGCCGCCGCCCAGGACACCGTCCCGGGATGGACGGGGTTCCGGCCGCTTCGCGTGACCGAAGTGGTCCCCGAGACCGGCGCCGTCTCGTCGATCTACCTGGCCGCGCCGGACGGAAGCCCGCTGCCCGCCGCCCGGGCCGGTCAGTATCTGACGCTGCGGATCCCCGGCGGGGGCCCGCCCGCTCCGGTGCGCAGCTACTCGCTGTCGTCCGCTCCCGATGCCGGCACCTACCGGATCAGCGTCAAACGGGAGCCGCACGGCCTCGTCAGCCGCTGTCTGACCGGCGGCGTACGAGCGGGTGCGGTCCTCGATGTGGCGGCGCCTCGGGGCGACTTCGTCCTCGACAGTGGCACCGGCCCGGTCCTGCTCATCTCCGCCGGGATCGGCGTCACGCCGGTGTTGTCCATGCTGCACGCACTCGCCACCGTTCGCAGTGACCGCGACATCTGGTGGCTGCACGGTGCCCGAGGACCCCGCGAGCATGCGCTGGCCGCCGAGGCGAAGGCTCTGCTCGCCTCTCTGCCGCACGTCCACGAGCACGTCTTCTACAGCGCCGCCACACCCGCCGAGCGGAGCCTTGCCCACGCCGCGCCTGGACGCCTCACCGAAGACACGCTGAGGGCGCTGGCCGTGCCGGCCGACGCCAGCGCGTACATCTGCGGGCCGGCCCCGTTCATGACCGACATTCACGAGGCTCTCACCGGCCTCGGCCTCGACGCCGCTCGCATCCGCACCGAACTGTTCGGGGCGCTGCCCTCGACCAATCCCGGGCTCACCGGGCAGCGCCGCAGGCCGCCCCACCCGCCGCCCGGGCCCGCCGGAACCGGCCCGGAGGTCGTCTTCGCCCGCAGCGGTCTCTCCGTGCCGTTCGCGACCGGACGAGGCAGCGTGCTCGACCTCGCCGACGCCTGCGATGTCCCCACCCGCTGGAGCTGCCGTACCGGCGTGTGCCACACCTGCGCCACGCCCCTGCTCTCCGGCGACATCGCCTACGCGCCGGACCCGCTGGAACCCCCGCCCGACGGGCAGGTGCTCATCTGCTGCGCCAGGCCCCGCACCGACATCGTCCTGGACATGTAGGCGAGGAACACCATGACGATCGACGAGAAGCCTTTCGCCGTAAGCCCGGGCGACGGCCCGGTTCCCGCCGTCCTCGTCCCTAGGGCACCAGGACAGTCCAGCATCAACGCCGTGATCCGGCACGCCGTGACCGCCGCGGCACGCCTGGCGCTCCGCCGGGCTTCGACGGGAGGAACAATGTCCGACATTCCGGCCGATCTGAAGTACAGCGACGATCATCTCTGGGTCCGGCCCGACGCCGGCACCGGCCTGGTCCGGGTCGGAGTGACCGACTACGCCCAGCAGTCCCTCGGCGACGTGGTCGCCGTGACCCTGCCCGGGCCCGGTGACACGGTCGAGGCGGGTGAGGCCTGCGGCGACATCGAATCGGTCAAGAGCGTCAGCGACCTGATCACGCCCCTCACGGGAACGGTCCGTACCCGCAACGACGACCTTCCCCGCACGCCCGAACTCGTCAACACCGACCCGTACGGCCGGGGCTGGATGTTCGAGGTCGAAACCGATCCGGCGACGCTGGACGGGCGACTCGCCGCCCTGATGGACGCCCGCGCCTACCGCGACCTGGCAGGCGCCTGATGGACTACCGGCTCCAGGTCGTCACCCTGTCCGTCGGCGACGTCGACCGGGCGGCGGCCTTCTACACCCGGCGGGCCGGCTTCACCCTCGACGTCGACTACCACCCCGCCCCCGGCTTCCGCGTCGTCCAGCTCACGCCGCCCGGATCGTCCTGCTCGGTCCAGATCGGTGTCGGCCTCACCGACGCGGCACCCGGATCCGCACGTGCCACCTACCTGGCCGTCACCGACATCGAAGCCGCCCACCGCGAGCTCACCGAACGCGGCGTCGAGATCAGCACCATCCGGCACAAGTCACCTATCGACGACTGGAAAGGCGGATGGCGGCCGGGGACCGACCCGGAACGCCGCGATTACGCCAGCCTCGCCGACTTCGCCGACCCGGACGGCAACGCCTGGGTGATCCAGGAGATCGGCCACCGCCCGCCCCAAGCGGAGCCACATCACACCGAGCCGAGAGAAGGGATGACGCGATGAACAGGTCACCAGCGGAAGACACCTACGACGTGATCGTGATCGGGACGGGGCCGATCGGGCAGACCGTCGCCGACCGCGCCCGTGCCGCCGGGCTCAGCGTGGCGGCGGTGGAGCGGGAGCTGGTCGGGGGTGAGTGCTCGTACTGGGCGTGCATCCCCAGCAAGGCGATGCTGCGGCCGGTCGTGGCGGCCGCCGACGCCCGCCGCGTCGCCGGAGCACGCCAGGCGGTGACCGGCCCCGTGGACGCCTCCGCCGTGTTCGCCCGCCGGGACGAGTGGGTGAGCGACTGGACCGACACGGGCCAGGCGACGTTCCTCAAGAGCATCGGCGCCGACCTGGTCCGCGGGCACGGACGGCTCGACGGAGCCCGGCGGGTCGCGGTGGAGACGCCGGACGGGGGGACGATCACCCTGGCGGCCCGCCAGGCGGTGGCGATCTGCACCGGGAGCCGCCCGGTCCTGCCAGAGCTGCCCGGCCTGGCCGAGGCGCGTCCCTGGACCAACCGGGAGGCCACCGACGCGCACACCGTCCCCGAACGGCTCGCCGTGGTCGGCGGTGGCGGAGTCGGAGTGGAGATGGCCAGCGCCTGGCAGGGGCTGGGCTCGTCCGTCACGCTGCTCGCCCGGACGGACGGACTGCTGCCCCGGATGGAGCCCTTCGCCGGGGAGATGATCGCCCGCGCGTTCACCCAGGCCGGGATCGACGTGCGGATCGGCACCACCGTCACCGGGACACGCCGCCCGGGCGGCGCCGGGCCGGTCACTCTGAGCCTTGGAGACGGTGCCGACCTGGAGGCCGATGAGGTGCTGTTCGCCACTGGCCGCCGGCCGCTGACCGACGACATCGGCCTGCAGACCGTCGGCCTGGAGCCCGGCTCGTGGCTGGACGTCGACGACACCTGCGCCGTGCGCGCCCTCGGCGATGGCTGGCTGTACGCCCTCGGCGACGTCAACCATCACGCACTGCTCACCCACCAGGGCAAGTACCAGGCTCGCATCGCCGGCGCCGCGATCGCCGCTCGCGCCGCGGGGCAACCCCTCGACACCGCGCCGTGGGGCGCCCACGCGGTCACCGCCGACCACCGCGCGGTCCCGCAGGTGTTCTTCTGCGACCCGCCGGCCGGCTCGGTGGGCCTGACCGCCGACCAGGCCGAACGCGCCGGGCACCGGATCCGCGTGGTCGACGTCGATCCCGGGCGGAAGGTGGCGGGGGCCGGGCTGTACGCCGACGGCTACACCGGGCGCGCCCGCATGGTCGTGGACGAGGACCGTGGCCACCTGCTCGGCGTCACCATGGTCGGACCCGGCGTCGAGGAACTGATCCACTCGGCCACCGTCGCCGTCGCCGCCCAGGTGCCCGTCGCCCGGCTCTGGCACGCCGTCCCGTGCTTCCCGTCCATCAGCGAAGTCTGGCTCCGCCTCCTCGAGGCCTACCGCGGCTGACACGTGCGCGGTTCCCCGGAGCCCAGAGGTTGGGTGCCTCCGGGCCCCCTCCCCGGGCTCCCCCTGCTTCTCCGCGATTCCGTCGACGAGGCGGCGGAGAAGGGATTCTGCGGTTAGTAAGAGGCTGCTGCGAGCAACGTTCCTAGCGCCATGGACACCGATGCCGTGAAGGGCACCCCGGGCGGGAGCCCCTCACGGTCCCAGCCGGGGCCCCCGACCACCACCTGCAGCGCGGGATTCGTGGCGGCCAGGTCGGTGAGCCAGGACGGGTCACCGGTCTCGGACGTCTGCGACCACACGAACGCCGCGCGCGCCCCAGACCGTTTGACCGCGGCTGCCAGAGCCGCTGACGGCACCCGTGCACCCAGCATGAGTCTCGCCGCGCCGGTCTCGGCCAAGGCTGCCGCCAGCACGAGGAGTGGCAGGGTGTGCTCCTCATCCGGGGCGCATGCCAGCACCACGGGACTACGAAGCCGGCCTGCTGAGAACTGCGCCTGAGGCGACGTCACCGCAAGGAGGCAGCGCGACACCACGGCCGACAGAAGATGTTCCACCTCTATGTACTCGCCGGTCGTCGAATGCCTGCTTCCGAGGTCGACGAGGACCGGTGCGATCACCTGTTCCCACGTCGCGGTGACGCCCTCTTGCCGCAGGGCTGATTCCAGGATGCCGGTCATCACGAGCTCGTCCAGCTCCATCGCCGCATCCGCGAGGTTCCTGATCCGCGAGGCTAGCGAAGCGGCGTGCTCGGTGGCAGAGATGTCCAGGGCACGGTGGGCGGCCGCATCGTGGCTCTGTGGTTCCTGCTCCTGTCCGTGCGGTGTCCGCAGAACCGCCTCGGCCGCCTCCGCCGGCGGCGCTCCCGCGGAGATCATCTGCTGCATGGTCTTCAGCCGGGCAACGTCGGCCGGGGTATAGCGGTGCTGCCTTTCGGAGCCGCTGCCCGTCGGGCCTACGCCGTAGTGGTGATCCCAGGTGCGCAGGGTGGAGGGCGCCACGCCCAGCCGACGCGCGACCGCCGCCACCCCGAGCCCGCTCATTTCGGGACCCGGCTCCCCACCTGTCAGGTCGTCCATGCTCATCCCCTACCCAGGGTGGCCCGCGAAGAGCGCGCTTGTCCGCCCACGGACGCGGGAGTCTCGCCGGGCTGCTGGACAGAAGACAGGTGAGAAGCCCGAAGTCTTTCGTCCTCTGGGGACGTTGGACACCTCGGCGGCTGGGCTTGGGGTCGCGGCGTCTCTGTTAGCTGTCCGCTCAGTCGTCGTTGTCTCGTGCGGCGGCGGCGATCGGCTCGAGTTCCGCGACCAGCTCGTCGAGTTCGTCCGCGCTGAGCACGTCGTACGGCGGTGCCGCCAGCTCGTCGGTGAGGGCCTCGATCCGCTCCTTGGCCTCCCGGCCGGCGTCGGTGAAGGCACCGTCGGCGTTCACGAGGCCGCGGCCGCGCAGGCCGTCTACGACGGCGGCCAGTTGCGCCTTGGGCAGGTGGTGGATCCGGCCGAACTCCTCGGCCCGCATGCCGAGGGAGAGAGCCATGAGGACGTGGGCTCCGGTGCCGCCGATGCCGTGCGCGAGGAGTGCGGCGTTGTGGCCGTCCCCGCGGTGCTCGCGCAGCAGCGTCGCCGCATGCCAGAGCCTGGCGACCGGCTCCTCGGGGACGTCGAGCGCCCGGAGTCCGGCGTACAGTGCCCGGCCCTCGGTCGGCGCGCTGACCGCTGCTCGGGTGGCGAGATCGGCGGCCCGCGCCAGACCGGGGGAGTCGGCGAGCTGTCCGATCATCTGCCGCAGCGCGGCGGCGCTGCCCCGCTCGCGCACGGCGATCGCCTCCTGCGGGGTGATCTTCCCCCAGACCCAGGGGATGTGCCGCGCCACCTCGCCGCCGGCGAAGTTGTAGAAGACCGCGTGCACCACCTCGGCTGATGCCTGCCCCAGCGGCGCGGCCCGGCCGGCGAAGTATCCGTCCCAGTAGTTGCGCATGCCGAGGGCCAGGAACGCCTCGTTCGGGATCTCGGAGTAGGTGACGGTGGCGATCGGCTCGACGAGCTCGGACATCCGGTGGACCTTGGCCTGTGAGTGCTGCATCGGTCGGCGCCTCCTGTGATCGCGACGGCCGCCCCTGTGGACGGCCTCTCAACCTGGCTACGAACAGCGCGGCCCGAATCCGACAACTTCGGCCGAACGGGGGGTGGGGGCTTCGGCCCGGGTGGTGGGGATCAGTCGGCAGCCACTGGGAGCAGGGAGTAGAGGGTCATGCCCTGGTAGTCCTGTCCGCCGGACACCTCGAAGTTGCCCTGGAAGGTGAACTCGCCGTGCACGAAGTTGAGCCCGTTCCAGGGGCGCTCGTCATTGCCGATGTTCACGTGGTAGGCGGTGCAACGTCCGATTTCCGGCTTCTCGTTCTCGGAAAGGCCGCCCTCGCAGGCGGACCAGACCTGGAAGATGACGTTGTCGTGTTCGGCGCCGCTCACGTCGATGGCGGCGCCCTTCCCGTCGGTGATCTTGAGGTCCATGTTGAGGCCGACCTTGAGCCGCACCTTGCGGCCGATGTTGTTCTTCAGGAACGTGCCGAAGCCGGAGCGGCTCTCGCTCAGATCGGCGACCGACCCCTCGAACGAGGGCCGGGAAGGGGCGGTCACCGTCGCGCCGGCGGCGGGACGGCCGGTGGGCGGCCGGTCGCCGTTGTCGCCGTCCCCGCCGCCGAAGTAGCGGAAACCGACCGCCGATCCCAGGACCAGGACGGTGGCCGCGGCTCCGGCGATGACGCCTACGCGGCGCCGCGTACCCTTCCGCCCGTGGCCGTCCGGTACCAATCCCTGGCGCACCGCTGTTGCCACGTCCGCCGGCACTGGCTGCGCTGCCAGTGCGGTGATGTGCTGGTAGGCGGAGTCACTGGCGAATCCATCCTGCAGGCCGCCTGGAACGGGAGGACGGCCGCCGGCAGCGGCTGTGGACGTTCGCGCAGGTGCCCCGCATGCAGCGGCCAGTTCTCGCGAGGTGGGCCGATCAGCGGGGTCCTTGGCCATCGCCGCCGCCAGCGGTGCCGCCAGCTCGGCGGGCAGCCCGGCCAGGTCGGGGTCGTCGTTGATGGTGCGCAGCAGCACCGCCTCGACCGGGCCCGCCCCGAACGGCGGACGGCCGGTGGCGGCGTAGGCGATCGTCACCCCGAGGGAGAACACATCGGCGGGCGGGCCGAACGCCTGCTCGCGCAGAACCTCGGGCGCGACGTAGCCGGGGGTGCCGTTCCAGCCCCCGGTGCGGGTGATCTGCGTCTGGTCCTCGCCCCGCGCGATCCCGAAGTCGATCAGTCTGGGGGCGTCGGGGGCCAGCACCACATTGGAGGGTTTGACGTCGCGGTGCTCCACCCCCTGGGCGTGCACCTCGGCCAGACCCGTGGCCAGCGCGGCCAGCAGCCGCACACAGGTGCCGACGGGAGGCGGGCCGTACCGCTGCACGGCCTGGCGCAGCGTCGGGCCGGGCACATACTCGGTGGCCAGCCAGTACGGCTCCTCGACCAGGCCAGAGGCGACCATCGCCGCCGCATACCGGCTGCGCACCCGCGCCACGGTCTGCGCCTCCCGCCGGAACCGCGCCAGCATCTGCGGGTCGTCCAACCCCTCGCGCACGACCTTCAACGCGATGTGCCGGCCCCCACCGGCCAGCGCCAGGTAGACCAGCCCCATTCCGCCCTCGCCCAGCCGGCCCAGCAGCGGATAGCCGCCGATCGCGGCCGGATCAGCCGGACGCAGCGGCTGCACGGCGCACCCCCGAGAAGACCAAGATCATGGCGCGCATGATCGCAGTCCCGTCGGTCACATGTCATCTCGGTTCTCCGCCCCGGCGATCGAAAGCCGCGTCGAGGCCTGGACCCCTGGCGGCCTTGGCGCGGGGGCCTCTGACGTGGAGGAAGCCGTTCGCTCGATGAAGAGCTCGGCTTTCCCTTGGCCTCCGCGACGAAGGCGCCTCCGTCTCCGACTTCAGGTGGATCCGCTCGGCGGGGATGCCGTGCTTGGCGAGCGCGTCGAGTCGTCGGCCGAGGTCTTGATGCGTGGTGGACACGCGTGCGTAGGCACCCCTGTCTCAGCTTGCGCCCGGCACACGCCTCCTAGTCGACCACTTCGGAGCGCGTCGCCCTCATCGCCGACGGAGGCAACTCCCTCCGCTGACTCCGACGACATACCCACCAACCCGCCCGCGTGAGCTCACCGCCATCATCGGGGCTGAGCCGTCGGCCGGGGCGGTCTGGGTGTGCTGCAAGGTCTCGGCGTCGGCGGCTGTGCCGAGCGACCGGCGGCGACCCAGCCGAACGGGCCGTACTGCACCGGCCCGTCGCCCCCGGCTAGGACGCAGCCGCAGGTGCGGCGCCAGGCGTGGTCGCGGGCCTCAACGCCGTCGAGGTGGGTCGAAGGTCTCGGCGAGTGTCGCGTCGCGGGAGCCGTTTACACCCAGTCGGCTGGTTGCACTGTTGCGTGGAGGTCGGTGTAGGAGTCGAGTGCGTGGGTGCCGCCGCTGCGTCCCAGGCCGCTGGCCTTGGTGCCGCCGAATGGGAGGTCTGCCCGGCGGGCGCAGGTGTTGATGCCGACCTGTGCCGCGGCCAGCCGGGCGGCCATGCGGTGCGCCGCGTCGAGGTCGCGCGAGTAGATCTGGTCGGTCAGTCCGTAGCGCGTCGAGTTGGAGATGGCGACCGCCTCGTCGTCCGAGGTAGCCGGGGTGACGCAGATGACCGGGCCGAACGCCTCTTCCTGCATGACGGTCGCGTCGGGGCCGACGTCCGTCACGAGGGTGGCGGGGTGGAAGTAGCCGTGGTCCGGGACGTTCGCCGCGGTGTGCACCGTTGCGCCCTCGGCGCGGGCACCGGCCACCAGGGCGGCGACGCGGTCGCGCTGGACGCCGCTGATCAGGGGAACGGTCGTCGTCGCGGGGTCCCGCGGGTCGCCGTGCACGAGGCCGTCCAGCGCGGTGCGCAGGCGGTCGACCAGCTCGTCGTGCACCGAGGTGTCGGCGATGATGCGGGCGGGCGTCACGCAGATCTGCCCGGAGTGGACCGTCCACGCCCGGGTCGCGCCGGCGACGGCGGCGTCGAGGTCGGCGTCGGCGCGGACGACGAGCGCGCCCTTGCCGCCGAGTTCGAGGAGGAGCCGTTTCATGCCGGGCGCCGCCGACCGGTAGATCTCGGTGCCGACGACGGTGCTGCCGGTGAAGCTGATCGCGCCGACCTCCGGGTGGTCGACCAGCGCGGCGCCGGGCTCGGCGCCCGCGCCCGTCACCAGGTTGACCGCGCCCGCCGGTGCGCCCTCCGCCCGCAGGGCCTCGTTGAGCGCCTCGGTGAGCGCGACGACGAGCAGCGGGTCCTGCGGGGCCGGCTTCATCACCACGGTGTTGCCGGCGAACAGGGCGGGCGCGATCTTCCCGACCATCGCGAGCAGCGGGAAGTTGTAGGGGCTGATGCAGCCGACCACACCGACCGGGGTGCGCGTGACCGTCCCCGCGAGGCCGGACGCCACGGGTTCCGCCGGGACGGTGAGCAGGTCGGCGGGCAGGGCGGACCAGTGCCGGAGCCGGGCCAGCGCCGCGTCCACCTGGGTCTGCTCGGCGACCGCGCGGCGGGCGCCCGTGTCGGCGATGGCCAGGTCGACGAGTTCGCCGCGCCGCGCTTCGAGCAGTTCGCCGGCGCGGCCGAGGACACGGCGGCGGGCCTCGACCGGGGTCGCCGCCCAGGCGTCGCGCGCGTCGGCGGCGGCGGCCACGGCGGCGCCGGCCGCGGTGCGGTCGCCGTCGGCGACCACGGCGATGACCCGCTCGGTGTAGGGGTCGGTGATCTCGTACGTCGATCCGGTGCTCAGCCGGTCGCCGGCGATGAGATGGGCGGTCGTGGTCACGAGGTGCTCCCGAAGCGGAGGAAGCCGCGGTCGATGCGGCCGTGGCGGAGGTCGTCGACGAGTCGTCCGGCGTCCTCCGGGGGCACGACCGCCGACACGAGCGGGGTCAGGTCGAGTTCACCGCGCAGGACGCGCTCGGCGAGTTCGGGCAGTTTCCGGTGCGGGTCGACCGAGCCCATGCGGCAGCCGAGCAGGGACTTGTCGTGGAACAGTTCGCGCACCACGAGGTCGATGGCCGCGCCGGTCGGCGGCAGCCCGAGGATGACGGCCCGTCCGCCCCAGGCGAGGGCCTTGACGGACGCTTCGAGGAGTCCGGTGTGGCCGGCGCACTCGAACGCGGCGTCCACGCCGCCGGGCACCAGCGCCTGGACGGCCGGGACGATCTGGGCCGGTTCGGTCGGGACGAGGAAGTCGGTGGCCCCGCAGGTGCGGGCGATCCGTTCCTTCGCCGGGTTGCGGTCGACGACCACGATGCGGTCCGCGCCGGCCGCTCTGGCGGCGAGGACGGCGTTCAGCCCGATCCCGCCGGCGCCGGTCACGAGCACGGTCTCGCCGGCGCGGAGCCGGGCGCGGTCCTCCACGGCGCCGAACGCGGTGACCGTGGCGCATCCGAGCATGGCGGCGACCGGGTCGGAGATCTCGGTGGGCATCGGGATGACCTGCTCCTGAGCCACCACGATCCGCTCGGCGAAGGCGCCGATCCTGACGAACTGGTGCACGACGTCGCCGCCGCGGGAGAACGGGCTGTCGACGGCCCGGCCGGAGGCGGGGCACAGGGTCGGACGGCCTTCGCGGCAGTGGCGGCACTCGCCGCATCGGCGCAGGACGGTGAGCGCGACCCGCTGCCCAACGGGGACGCCGGTGCCGGGGCCCGCCGCGGTGACCGCGCCGACGGCCTCGTGGCCGAGGACGGCGGGCGTGGGCTGGGGGATGCGGCCCTCCATCGGGCTGATGTCGCTGTGGCACAGGCCGGCCATGGCGATGTCGACGGCGACCTCGCCCGGACCCGGCGGGCGGACCTCGACGGCCGAGTCGACGTGGAGACCTGTTCCGTCCCAGACCAGCGCGCGCACGGGCACCCCCGTTCTATTCATTCCAATCTGCTTTTGCTGAACGGAATCTACCGTCGCGCCGCGTGTGGTCACAAGACGGGCCCGGCGTCTTGTCTCAGGTGGGGCGCGTCCGCCCGGCCATCCGCGACGCTCTCCCGTATCTCGCGGCGCAGCAGCTTCCCCGCCGCCGACCGCGGCAGCTACTCGGCGAACGCCCAGCTGCGCGGGATCTTGTAGCCGGCGATGCGGGAGCGGAGCTCGGCGCCCAGCGCCGCCGCGATCTCCTCGTCGGTTCCCGGACGGTCGGCGACCACGACCGCGTGCACGCTCTCGCCCCATTTCTCGTCCGGCCGGCCGACGACGCACGCGTCGGTCACGCCCGGGAGTTCCAGCAGCGCGTGCTCGATCTCAGCCGGATAGATGTTCACGCCCCCGCTGATGATCAGGTCGGCGGACCGGTCCGAGAGGTAGAGGTAGCCGTCCTCGTCGAGCCGGCCGAGGTCGCCGAGCGTGACGTGCCCGTCCAGGCGGGACGCGGCCGTCTTTGCGGGATCGCCGAGGTAGGCGAAGGACATCTCCACGTTCCTGAAGTACACGGTGCCGACCTCGCCGACCGGCACCTCGTCGCGGTCGTCGTCCAGGATCCGCAGGCTGACGTGGGGCAGCGCGCGCCCGACGCTGCCGACGTGGGTCAGCCACTCCTCCGAGGTGATCACCGTGGCCGACCCCTCGGTGCCGCCGTACAGCTCGACCAGCACCGAACTGGAGATCAGGGCCCGGTCCGTCCTGGTCGAGGTGGAGGAGGCGCGGGACCGGGTCGAGCGGGTGGCGCGGCTCGACGCCGGACGGCTCACCGTCGCGGCGGCCTCGACCCTGGCGATCCATCCGCTCGGCCCCTGGGTCGGGCGCCTGCTGGACGCCCATCCGGGCCTGCGGGTGCACGTCCGCGAGCCCGGGTCGGTCCCGGCCGTGCTCGCCGAGATCACGGAGGGCGCGGCCGAGATCGGGCTGGTCGAGCTGCCCGTCCACCGGGCGTCCCTGGAGACCGTCGAGCTGGCGCGGGACGAGACGGTCATCGCGGCCGGCCCCGGTCTGGCCGCAGGCCTCCCCGACCCCTTGCCGCGCGCGCTCGTCCGGGACCTGCCCTCGGGCGCGCTCGCCCTGGCGCCCGGCGGCCGGACGGCCAGCGAGCGGACCATGGCCGAGGTGCTGGGCGAACCGCGGGTCCGCAGCGTGCGGCGACAGCTGCTGTGGGACCTCGTGGGCCGGGACGTCCTGGTCGCCTTCGTGTCGCGGGCCGTCGCCGAGCGGCTCCTCCCGGACGCACGGCTCAGGTCCCTGGATCCGCCGGTGTTCCGCCGGGTCGGGCTGGTCCGCCGCCCGGAGCCGCCGACCCCGGCGGCGCGGACGTTGCTGGAGATCACGTTGCCGCCGCGTACGCGGCGGCCGCGAAGAGCCGCGCCACCGGCGACGCCGTCCGGGGTCCCACGCCAGACCGACCGTGAGGCCCGGCGCGGTTCGGCGGACACCGCGGCCTCGGCCTGCCGGGTCTCGCGCAGGATCCGGCGCGCGGGGCTGAGCAGGCCGTGACCGGCCGGGGTCAGCGTCATGCCGCGCCCGGTCCGGTGGAACAGGGCGGCGCCGAGTTCCTTCTCCAGCGCGTGCACCGCCTGGGAGATGGTCGACTGGGGGACGTCGAGGGCCGTCCCCGCGCCGCTGATGCTCCGCGCCTCGGCGACCGCGACGAAGTGGCGGAGCTGCTGCAGCTCGATGACGGCCTCCGCTCCTACAGTCCCAGCGACTTGGCGATGATGACGCGCTGGACCTCGTTGGTGCCACCGTAGATACGGGAGACGCGCGCGTCGGTGTACATGCGGGCGATCTCGTACTCCCGCATGAACCCGTACCCGCCGTGGAGTTGCAGGCACCGGTCGATCACCCGGTTCTGCGTCTCGGTGCAGTAGACCTTGACCGTGGACGCCTCGGCGGCGGTGAGCTCGCCGGCGTCGTGGGCGCGCATGGCCCGGTCGAGCAGGGCGCGCCCGGCGGTCACCTCCACGTGGCAGGACGCGAGCTCGAACTTCGTGTTCTGGAAGGACGACAGGGGCCGGCCGAGCGCCGTGCGGTCCCTGACGTAGGAGACCGTGATCCGCAGTGCCTTCTCGGCCGAGACCTGGGAGCCGAGGGCGATGCCGAGCCGCTCCTGCACGAGGTTGTGCGCGAGGTAGCGGAAGGCCTGGCCCTCCTCGCCGAGGAGGTGGTCCGCGGGGACGGCGACGTCGTCGAAGAACAGCTCGGCCGTGTCGGTGGCCCTGAGCCCGGTCTTTTCCAGGTTCCGTCCCCGGCCGAAGCCCTCGCCGTCGGCGTCGACGACGAGCAGGGACAGGCCCACCCGCCGGTCGGCGTGCTCGCTGGTGCGCGCCACGACGACCACCAGGTCGGCGTTGATGCCGCCGGTGATGAACGTCTTGCCGCCGGACAGCGTCCAGTGGCCGCCTTCGAGCCGCGCCGTCGTGCGGATGCCGGCCAGGTCGGAGCCGGTGCCCGGCTCGGTCATCGCGATGGCGCCCATCCGCCGTCCCGCCGCCATGTCGGGCAGCCAGCGCCGCTTCTGCTCCTCGGTCCCCTGCCGCAGGATGTAGGGGATGACGAGGTTCATGTGCGTCGCCGCGCCGCCGAGCGAGACGCCCGCGCGGCTGCACTCCTCCGACCACACCGACGAGTAGAGGAAACCGTCCTCGCCTTTGCCGCCGTACTCCGCCGGGACGCGGAGGCCGAGCATGCCGAGGTCCCCGAGCTTCCGGTAGAGCTCGTGCGGGACGCACCCGGCCGCCTCCCAGTCCGGGAAGTGGGGGACGACCTCCTTCGCGAGGAGGGCCCGCACCGATCGCCGGAACGCCTCGTGCTCCGCGTGGTAGATCGACGTCTGCATCGCATGACTCCTTGACCGCTCGGGGACGGTCGTCATTCAAGGGTGGTGCGGTGCTCGCCGACCAAGACGTGCCGCCGAACCCGGGGTCCTCCCGTGCCTATGCGAGCATCGCGCCGATCCGGTCGATCTGGGGTAGGGCGTCCTCGAAGAGCAGTGACAGGTAGATGCCGTCGACGTGCGCCGAGAGCTCCTCCAGCCGGGCCCGGCACGCGTCCGCGCGTCCCACCACGGCGAAGCGGCCGAGCAGGT
The DNA here is from genome assembly GCF_040649435.1 of Actinomadura sp. NPDC048955. Taxonomy (NCBI): domain Bacteria; kingdom Bacillati; phylum Actinomycetota; class Actinomycetes; order Streptosporangiales; family Thermomonosporaceae; genus Actinomadura; species Actinomadura sp. NPDC048955. Next base: position 25,373 of record NZ_JBEZJI010000043.1, on the reverse strand, counting down.
AGTCCTCGATGTCGGGCCGGTCCGCGAACATCGCCGCGTTGGAGGTCGCGCCGGAGCGGCCGTGCGAGCCGTAGTCGTAGGCCGCGTAGCGCTCGGCCAGCACGCCGGCGTACTCCGCGGGCACGTTCTTGCCCTCGAAGGTCGACGCGAAGGCGAAGTGCGAGGCGCTCACCGCACGTGGGACGAGGCGCCGCCGCAGTTCGCGCACCTCGTCGTCGTCCCGCCCGACGGCGATCCGCATCGAGGCCCAGATCTCCGGCGGGGCGGCGGCCGCGTCGCGGGCCTCCCGCGCGCGCTCGCGGATCGTGCCGAGCGCGACGGGATCCCCGCCGACCCCGGCGATGACGCCGTCGGCGACGCGCCCGGCGCTGCGCGCGGTCGCGGGGCCGCTCGCGGCGACGAGCAGGAAGGGGTCGACGCCGGCGGCCCGCGCGGACCCGGCCACCGAGCGTCCGAAGTCTTCGAGGCCGGCCAGGGACGCGGGCCGCAGGCCGAAGGTGTGCACGGCCGAGTCCCCACGGCCGAACCCGAGGCGGAACCGGCCGGGGTGCGCGGCGGCCAGGGTCCGCACGGCGCTGGCGTGCACCGACCAGTGGCGGGTCACGGGATTGGTCACGCTGGTGCTCACGACCAGGGAGGACGTCGCGCCGAGCGCGTCGGTGCAGGCGGAGTACAGCTCCCCGTAGTTGGGGGAGTCGCCGATCCCGATGCCCCACAGGCCGGCCGCCTCGCATCGGGCGGCCACCTGCCGGGTCAGACCGGGGGAAAGCGGGAGCCAGTTGGCGCACAGGCGCATGGTCGTTCCTCTCCGTCGGGTCGACGACCCTTGACACAGCCTCGGATCACACAGATGATTCATACCAGGGTAATCAGATTTCGTTCAATAAAATTCATCTGACGTGACGATGCTGGGAGGGGCCCCATGACCGAGGCCGTGCGCTCCGAGTCGCCCCCGGCGGGCGACGTCGCGCCGAACGCCGACAAGATCCGCATCGAGGGGTTGTCCTACCGCTACCGTCGTCGCGGCCGGGAGGACGTCGTCGCCCTCGACGACGTCGACCTGACCGTCGGCCGCGGCGAGTTCCTCTCGGTCGCCGGGCCGTCGGGGTGCGGGAAGTCGACGCTGCTGCGGGTGCTCGCGGGGCTGCAGAAGCCCACCGGCGGAGTCGTCCGGATCCACCGCGAGCACCAGGACCGGCCGCTGTGCGCCCCGGTGTTCCAGGAGTACTCGATCTTTCCGTGGCGCTCGGTCGAGGCGAACGTGCGCCTGGGGCTCGACGCCGCCGGCGTGGACCGCGCCGAGGCGCGCCGCCGCTCCCACGAGTGGATCGAGCGGGTCGGCCTGGCCGGGTTCGAGAAGGCGCTTCCGGGCAACCTGTCCGGCGGCATGAAGCAGCGCGTCGCCCTGGCCCGCGCGTTCGTCGTCGAGCCCGAGATCCTGCTGATGGACGAGCCCTTCGCCGCGCTCGACGCGCAGCTGCGCAAGGTGCTCCAGGAGGAGCTCCTCGCCATCGTCCGCGAGCACCACTACACGGTCTTCTTCGTCACCCACAACCTCGACGAGGCGATCCTCCTCTCCGACCGGATCGCCCTGATGTCGGCCCGTCCGGGACGTGTCCGCCGCGTCGTCGACGTCCCGTTCGCGCGGCCGCGGTCGGCGGAACTGAGGAAGGACCCGCGGTTCGTCCGGCTGGAGGAGGACCTCTGGGCCGACCTGAAGGGCGACGTCGAGGCGATCGAGGGGGCCGTCAAGTGACCGTGCAGATGGACCGGGGCGTCTCTCGGAACGAGGACGGCTGGGTCGAGCGCCGGCCCGATCCCAAGCAGCGGTCGGCGGCCGACCAGGCGAGGCGTGACGGCGTCCTGCGCCTCCTGCTCGGCCTCGTGCTCCCGGTCGGCGTCCTCGTCGCCTGGGAGATCTCGGCCAGGTCGGGCTGGATCGACGCCCGCTTCTTCAGCCAGCCGAGCGCGGTGGCCGCGAAGGCGGGGGAGGACCTGCGGAGCGGGCTGCTCTGGTCCGAGCTGAGGATCACCATCGTCCGGCTGGTGACCGGCTACGTCATCGGATCGCTGGCCGGCATCCTCATCGGCCTGCTGATGAGCCAGGTGAAGGTCCTGCGCTGGATGCTGGAGCCGCTGATCCGCGCGCTCTACGTCATCCCGAAGCTGGCGCTGCTGCCGCTGTTCCTGCTGCTGTTCGGGCTCGGCGAGGTGCCGAAGCTGGTCTTCATCTCCCTCGGCACGTTCTACATCGTCGCCTTCACCACGCTGTCGGCCGCGATGATGATCCCCACCGCGTTCCACGAGGTCTCGCGGTCCTACGGCCTGTCGCCAGGCCAGCGGTTCCGCTGGATGATCGTCCCGGCGATCACGCCGCAGATCGTCTCCAGCCTCAGGCTCGCCTCGGGCATCTCCATGCTGCTCGTCGTCGCCGTCGAGTTCGTCAACGCCCACGAGGGCCTCGGCTACTACACCTGGCACGCCTGGCAGGTCTTCGTCCCCGACCGGATGTACGTCGGCGTCGTGACCATCTCGATCGTCGGCGTGCTGTTCAGCGGGCTGGTCGGGCTGCTCGGCTCCCGCCTGTCGCGCTGGGCGGACAGCGAGTACGCCCAGAGCCGCTGACCCGGCCGCCACCGCACACATCCCATCCATCGCGCAGGACCCGCCCGCGTTCGACGACGAGCGCCGGGACGGTCCCGCGCACCCGCAGACGGGGAAGCAGCACAGCGCATGACCACGACATCCGACCAGCGGCCGGCCGATCCGGGCCCCGCCGCCCAGCAGACCGACCTGTCCGAACTGCGCGAGATCGCCCGCCAGGTCGCGGAGAAGCGGTACGCCCCCCACGCCGAGCGGTGGGACCGCGACCGGACCGTCATCACCCATGACGAGCGGCGCTACCTGGGGTCCCTCGGCTGGCTGGGCATCGCCCTCCCCGAGGAGTACGGGGGCGCCGGAGGAACGTTCGCCGAGGCGCTGACCGTGGTGGAGGAGCTCGCCAAGGTATGGCCGCCGGCGGCCTTCCAGGTCTTCGAGGCCAACGTCGGACCGGCGCAGCACCTGGTGCGGCTCGGCACCGAGGAGCAGAAGCGGCGCCTCCTGCCCGGCGTGATCAGCGGCGACAACGCGATGGCCATCGGCATCTCCGAGCCGGACGCCGGATCGGCCGCCACCGACATGGTCACCCGCGCGGAGATCAGGGGCGACACCGTCGTGGTGCGCGGCCTGAAGCGCTGGATCTCCAACGGCGGGGACGCGGACCGCTACCTCGTCTACTGCCGGATGAGTGACCTCCCGGGCGCCAGGGGCATCGGGGCCGTGATCGTCGAGGCCGACCGCGCGGGCGTCTCGTTCGGGGCCCGCGAGCGGCTGATGGGCTTCCGGGGCCTGCCGTCCGCGGACGTGATCCTCGACGACGTGGAGGTCCCGGTCGAGAACATCGTCGCCCGGCCCCCCGACGGCTTCCGCGCCCTGTTCTCGATGTTCTCCATCGAACGGCTGGGCAACACCACGATGAGCCTCGCGCTGGGGCAGGCAGCCCTGGACAAGACCATCGCCTACGTCCAGGAACGCGAGCAGTTCGGCCGGCCCATCGCGGAGTTCCAGGCGGTCCAGGTCACCCTCGCGGACATGCTCCTGGAGGTCGAGTCGGTGCGCATGCTCCGCGACCGCGCCGTGGCCGGGCTCGACGCCGGCACGCCGAGCACCCTGCACGTCTCGCTCGCCAAGTGCGCCGCCAACGAGATGGCCAAGCGCGTCACCGACATGGCGATGATGCTGCACGGCGCGAACGGCTACACCGAGGAGTACGGCCTGGAGCGCATGCACCGGGACGCGCACGGCTGGGCGCTCGCCGGAGGCACCCCCAACATCCAGCGCACCCGCATCGCCGCCGAGCTGCTCGGCCGATCCTTCGACCAGCGCCCGGTGCGGCGCGGGGCCGCCGCCGGCGGACGGGAGGCCTGAGCCATGGCCGAGCTTCGTGACGTCGTCATCGTCGACGGGTGCCGCACCCCCATGGGCAAGGGCAAGCCGGGGGGCGCCCTGAGCGGCCTCCACCCCGTCGAGCTTCTCGCCCAGACCCTCACCCACCTCGTCTCGCGGACGTCCATCGACCCGGGCACCGTCGGCGACGTCATCGTGGGGTGCGTCAGCCAGGCCGGTGAGCAGTCCGCGACACCCGGCCGGATGGCGTGGCTCTCGGCGGGCTTCCCCGTCCACGTCCCGTCCACGACGGTCGAGCGCAAGTGCGGGTCGGGGCAGCAGGCGATCGAGTTCGCCGCGCAGGGCATCGCGACGGGCCTGCACGACGTCGTCATCGCCGCGGGGGTCGAGTCGATGAGCCGCGTCCCGATGGGCGTCGCCCGCATCGAGCAGGACCCGTGGGGGCCCGGCGTCGCCGGGCGCTTCCGCCTGGTCCCGCAGGGCGTCGCCGCCGAGCGGGTCGCCGAGACCTGGGGCATCACCCGCGAGGAGCAGGACCGGTTCTCCGCCGAATCCCACCGGCGGGCGCAGGCCACCGCCGAGTCCGGCGGCTTCGACGGCGAGATCGTCCCGATCGCCCTTCCGGACGGCGGCGAGGTGACCGCCGACGAGACCATCCGCCCGTCCACCACGGTCGAGCGGCTCGCCGGGCTCAAGGCCGTCTTCGAGTCCGAGGACCACGCCGACCTCCTTCCGGGCCGCACCTGGTCGGTCACCGCCGGGAACAGCTCCCAGCTCACCGACGGGGCGGCGGCCGTGCTGCTGATGAGCGCGGAGAAGGCCGAGCGGCTCGGCCTCACCCCGCGCGCGCGGATCACCGGCTCGTCCGTCGTCGGCGACGACCCCGAGATGATGCTGACCGGCCCCATCCCGGCGACCCGGCGGATCCTGGAGCGCACCGGCCTCGGGCTCGACGACTTCGACGCCTTCGAGGTCAACGAGGCCTTCGCGTCCGTCCCGCTCGCCTGGGCCGGGGAGTTCGGCGTCGACCGCGCCCGGCTGAACCCGCGCGGCGGCGCGATCGCGCTCGGCCACCCGCTCGGCGCGAGCGGATGCCGCCTCTTCGTCACCCTCCTCAACCACCTGGAGCAGACCGGCGGCCTGCGCGGTCTCCAGACCATGTGCGAGGCCGGCGGCCTCGCGAACGCCACCGTCCTCGAACGGATCTCCTGACGGCGCACGCCACCGACGACACGAAGGGCACAACGAATGGACATCCGGGGCAAGGCGGCACTCGTCACCGGGGCGGCGTCCGGCCTGGGCCGGGCGACCGCGCGGGAGCTGGCCGCCGCCGGAGCGCACGTCGTCCTCCTCGACCTGGAGAGCAGTGACGGCGAGCGCGTGGCCGCGGAACTCGGCGCGGGCGCCGCGGGCCGGGTGCGGTTCGCCGCGGCCGACGTGACCGACTCCGACCAAGTCGCCGCGGCCGTCGAGGCCGCGACCGGGCTCGGTGAGCTGCGCGCGCTCGTGCACTGCGCCGGCCGGGGCGGGCCCGTCCGGGTGGTCGAGAAGGACGGCACGCCGGGCTCCATGGAGCGGTTCCAGAGCGTCGTCCAGACCAACCTGATCGGGACGTTCAACGTGCTGCGCCACGCGGCCGCCGCGATGGTCGCCCTCGACGACCTGCCCGGCGGTGAGCGCGGTGCGTGCGTCCTCACCGCCTCGGTCGCGGCGTGGGAGGGGCAGATCGGCCAGCTGCCGTACGCCGCGTCCAAGGCCGGTGTGGTCGGCATGACGCTCGTCGCCGCCCGCGACCTGGCCCGCGCGCACGTCCGCGTCAACACGATCGCGCCGGGCCTGTTCGACACCCCGATCCTCTCCCGCGTGCCGGGGCAGGTCCGGGACCGCCTGGCCGCCTCGATCCCGCACCCGGCGCGCCTGGGCGACCCCGCGGAGTTCGCGTCCCTGGCCGCCCACATCCTCACCAACCCCATGCTCAACGGCGAAACGATCCGGCTCGACGGCGCCATCCGGATGGCCCCGCGATGACCTCGGCCGAGCCCTCGCTCCCTCCCTCCGAAAGGCAGCCCTCCATGAGCGTCGACACCACGACTCCCGCAGGCGGACCCCCGGCGGGGGACGGCCCTGCAGAGCAGGAGCCGATGTTCGATTCCGCCCGCGACGTCTGGGACCCGGCCCTGCTCGACCCGGAGCCGGCCTATGACGGCATGTGGGCGGAGCTCACGCCGCGCCAGCGCGAGATCCGGGAACGGGCCCGCGAGGTGGCCGTCCGCGAGCTGCGCCCGATGGCCGCCCACTGGGACGAGACCGAGGAGTTCCCGCGCAAGACGTTCGGGGCCGTCCTCGAAACCGGGCTCGTCGGGCTCACGATCCCGAAGCAGTACGGCGGCCAGGGTGAGAGCCTGCTCGAAGGGTGCATCGTGGTGGAGGAGCTGGCGCGCGCCTGCCTGAGCACCGCGATGTCCGTCCAGCCGTTCCTGAACGGCCCGTGGCGCGCGATCCACGTGCTCGGCACCGAGGAGATGAAGGACCGGCTGCTCCCCGGGGTCGCCGTCGGCACGAACCACTTCGCGATCGCCATGAGCGAGCCGGCCGCCGGCAGCGCCGGCACCGACCTGCGGGCCACCCTGACCCCGGACGGCGACGGCTTCCGCCTGACCGGCACCAAGTGCTGGATCACCGGCGGCCACGTGGCCGACACCATCATCGTGTTCGCCCGGCTGGCCGGAACCGCCGGCCCCTACGGCATCGGCGCCGTGGTGCTCACCGGGCGGCCGGGCGGCATGGGCGAGTTCCACATCGACCCGAAGATGGGGATCCGGGGCGTCGCCGAGTGCCTGGTGCACTTCGACAACGTGCGGATCGAGCCGGAGGACGTCCTGATCCTGCCCGAGGAGCACTCCAAGAGGGGCACCGGCATCCTCGTCAACCAGTTCAACCCCGAGCGGTGCGGCAACGCCGCCATGTGCACGGGCCTCGGCCAGGCCGCCCTGGACGCGAGCGTCGGCCACCTCAACGCCCGCCGCCAGTTCGGCCGCCCGCTCGCGGAGTTCCAGGGCCTCCAGTGGAAGATCGCCGACATGGCCCTGGACGTGCACGTGTCGCGCATGCTGCTGTGGCGGGCCGCCCGCAGCGGGGACGGCGGATTCCCCGACCAGACGGCGACCCTCATGGCCAAGCTGCACAGCAGCGAGATGGTGCAGCGGGTCACCAACACGGCCATCGGCGTCCACGGCGCGCGCGGCTACTCGCGCCGCTGGCCCGTGGAGCGCTACTTCCGCGACGGGCGCGGCCTCACCATGGGCGGGGGGACGCCCGAAGTGATGCGCAACGTGCTCGGCGCCCAGGTGCTCGGCGTCAGCGGCAGCCAGCGGAGGAAGTGACGTGGCTCTGCGACCCCAGCTGGACCGGACGGTCTACGGCGACGAGCACCGGGACTTCGCCGACATGGTCGGGGCCTTCCTGCGCGACGACGTGGCACCCCGCGTCGCCGAGTTCGAGGCCGCGGGGATGGTGCACCGGGACGTCTACCGGGCCGCCGGGAGGCTCGGCCTGGTCGGCCTGCAGATCCCGGAGGAGTACGGCGGCGGAGGGCAGGACGGCTTCCTCTTCAACTGCGTCGTGACCGAGCAGGTCGCCTACGAGCGCGTGACCCTCGGCTCCCTGCGCGTGCACACCGACGTCGTCACCCCCTACGTCCTGTCCCTCGCGACCGGCGAGCAGAAACGCCGCTGGCTCCCGGGGATGGCGAGCGGCGAGCTGATGACGTCGATCGCCATGACCGAGCCGGGAACGGGCTCCGACCTGGCCGGCATGCGCGCGACGCTGCGCCGGGACGGCGCCGACTGGATCCTCAACGGGGCCAAGACCTTCATCACCGGCGGCGCGCAGGCGGACCTGATCCTCGTGGTCGCCCGCTCCTCGTCCGGGGACGACCGCCGCGCCGGGCTGACGATCGTCGCGGTCGAGGCGGACATGCCGGGCTTCAGCCGCGGCGCCAAGCTCGACAAGCTCGGCCTCAAGGCGCAGGACACGACCGAGCTGTTCTTCGACGATGTGCGCGTACCCGCGGCCAACGTGCTCGGTGAGGAGGGCGAGGCGTTCCGCTACCTGTCCTCCCACCTGGCCCAGGAGCGGCTGTCCATCGCGGTCAACTCGCAGGCCCAGGCCGTCGCGGCGCTGGACCTGACCTGCGACTACGTGCGCGAGCGGGAGGTGTTCGGGCAGCCGCTCGGCGCGTTCCAGAACACCAGGTTCGCCCTCGCCGAGCAGGCGGCGCAGATCGCGGCCGGCCAGGCGCTGGTCGACCAGGCCATGGCCCGGCACGAGCGGCGCGAGCTCGCGCCGCCGGCGGCGGCCCAGGTCAAGCTGTTCTGCACCGAGCTGCACGGCCGTGTGGCCGACGCCTGCCTGCAGTTGCACGGCGGCTACGGCTACGTCTGGGAGCAGGACATCTGCCGGATGTACGCCGACGCGCGGGTCGCCCGCATCTACGGCGGCACCAGCGAGGTCATGAAGAGCATCATCGCCCGGACGCTCCAGCTGACCTGACCCGGTGAGGGAGCCCGCGTGAAAGAGCCCCTGCCGCACCATCCTCGGAGGGTGTGGCAGGGGCTTCGCTCGTTGCCCGTTCGCGGGTCGCCCGGTCAGACTTCCCGGACGACGGCCGGACGGCCGAGGCGGGTGCTCATGGCCTCCGCCTCCTGCAGCACGCCGGCGACGACCCGGTCGCGGATCTCCTCGGCGCGCGCGGTCGGGATGGACACGCCGAGGGCGCCCACGACGTCTCCGGTGGCGTCGAAGACGGGCGCGGCGCACCCCCACAGATCGGGCCAGCGCACCCCGGGGCCCGCCGCGTAGCCGCGCAGCCGGATCTCGGCCAGCATGTCCGCGACCTGCGCGGGGTCGCGGGAGTCGCCGTTCTCTGCCTGCTCGGCGAGGGCCCGCTCGACGGACGCCTCGTCGAGCTGTGCGAGCACGGCCTGGCCGGTGGTGACCGCGAGGAGCCGGTACCGCTGACCGAGCCGCACGTGCGCCCGGACCGGCTTGATCGGCTCGGAGTGGGCCGCGTAGGTCACCGCGCCCTGCTCGTAGACGGCGTAGACCGCCGTCTCGTCCAGCTCGGCGGTCAGCCGGTCGGTGTGCTCGCGGGAGATGGCCGACAGGCCGACCGAGGTGTTGACCGCGCAGCCGAGCCGCCAGACCAGCATCGTCCCGCGCCAGGTCCGGTCGGCCTGCTGCACGACGTAGCCTTCGTCCGCCATCAGGCGCAGGATCCGCAGCAGCGTCGGCGGCGCCAGCTCGGTGCGCTCGCTGAGCGCCTTGAGCGTCTCCGGACCGTGGTCGCAGACCGTCTCGAGCACCCGCAGCGTCCGTGCGATCGAACCCTCGGCCACCGCTCGGCCTCCTGAATCGACGGGACGGTTCCACCGGAGCCTACCGCAGTTTTGCTGAGTCGAATTCAATTGCAGGTCAGGCGGTGAGTGCGGCCGCGACCCGTGCGCGGTGGTGGGCGGCCGTGCCCAGCAGCAGGGCGCCGACGGTGCAGCGCTTGAAGTAGTGGTGCAGGTCGTGCTCCCACGTGAAGCCGATGCCACCGTGCAACTGCAGGGCGCCGCCGGCGACCTCCTCGGCCGCCTCCGTCGTCCAGGCCATCGCGGTCGCGGCCACGAGGGCGCGGTCGCCTGCGCCGGACTCGAGCGCATCGGCCAGTTCGAGCACCATCGAACGGATGGACTCGACCTGGATCAGCATGCTCGCGCACCGGTGCTTGACGGCCTGCCGGGCGGCGATCGGCATGCCGAACTGGACCCGCCGGCCGGCGTACTCGACGGTGGTGTCGAGCAGCCAGGCCGCCAGTCCCAGCAGCGTCGCGCAGTGCAGGGCGAGCGCGAGCAGCCGCGCCTCCCCGACAACGGAGGCCAGGGATTCGCCACCGGCCGGCAGGAGGGTGGCGGGGGCGCCGTCGCAGACCACCCGGACGAGCGGCTGGGTCGCGTCGAGGTTCTCCAGCGGCTCGATGGTGGTGTCGCTCGTCCGCACCAGTGCGAGCCGGGGGCCGTCCGCCGCTTCCACGGCCGCCACGACGACGTCGGCGATGTCCCCGTCCGGCACGAACGGAAGGGTGCCGTGGACCAGCCCGTCGCGGTAGCCGAGCGCGGGCGCGGACCAGGTGCCGTCCTCGGCCAGCAGCCCGTACGTCGACAGGCCGGTGACCTCGCCGCCGGCCGGGCCGATGAGGGCGCCCGCGACCGAAGCGCTCAGGAACGGCAGGGGAGCGGCCGCCCGGCCCAGCGCCTCGGCGACCAGGCACGCGGTGACGACGTCACCCGCCTCGGCCGGTTCGAGCAGCCCGTTGGCCGTCAGCTCGGCCCAGAGCCCCGCGTCGAACGTCCTGGGCCCTGGCGCGTGCCGCATCGGCCCCAGCGGGTCGCGCTTGCGGAGCAGGGCGCCGACGCTCTCGGCGAAGTCCGTCTGCTCGGTGGACACCGGCTTCATGCGTTCCCTCCCTGGGAGGACGTGAACTCGCGCCAGGAGACGGTCTTGCTGGGGTCCGCTCCGCGCGGCATGCCGAGGGCGCGCTCGGCGATCTGGTCGCGGAGCACCTCGGAGGCGCCGCCGGCGATGGTCTTCGGTTGCACGCGCAGGAAGGCCCAGGCGTCGTACGCGCGGGCGCGGTCGCCGGGGGCGTGCGCGACCGCGCCGAGCCCGGCGCCGCCAAGGATCCCGCGCTGCAGGCGCTTGGTGTGCTCGGCCTGGAGCACCTTGTTGTACGGCGTCCCGTTCGCGACCGGAGGCAGCCCTTCCGCGCGATGCAGGGCGTTGCGCCGGTTGTTCAGCGCGATCGCCTGGGACTCCACGTACAGGCGCACGATCGCGTCGGCCTGGACGGGGTCGGCCCCCGGCAGGCGTTCGGCGATGAGCTCGTCGACGGTGCGGCCGACGACGGAGCCGGGGGTGGCGGCGCCCGCCCCCGAGCCGGCCACGCGCTCGAGCTGGAGCACCGCGCGCACGACCTCCCAGCCCTGGCCGGTCGCCCCGAGGCGGTACCGGTCGGGCACCACGACGTCGTCGAGGGTGACCTCGAAGAACTCCGCGTCGCCGGTCATCTGCAGGATCGGCCGGACCTGGACGCCGGGCGTCGAAAGGTCCACGAGGAAGCAGGTCAGGCCGGCGTGCTTGGGCACGTCGACGTCGGTGCGGGCGACCGCGAGCCCCCAGCGGGACCGGTCGGCGCGGCTGGTCCAGATCTTGCGGCCGGTGAGGTGCCAGCCGTCGCCGTCGCGACGGGCGCGGGTGCGGACGGAGGCCAGGTCGGAACCGGCCTCCGGCTCGCTGAAGAGCTGGCACCAGAGGACCTCGTTGCGGGCGATCGGAGGGAGCAGCTCGGCGGCGACGTCGTCGCCCGCGAACCTCATGATCGCGGGTCCGACCCAGCCGGTGCCGATGGCGCTCTCCACCGTGCCCACCCGCCAGCGGGCGAGGGTGCGGCGGACGTCGACCGCCTCGTCGGCGGGCAGCGCGCGCCCGCCCAGGTGGGCCGGCCATTCCGGGACGAGCCAGCCGTCCGCCGCGACCGTGCGGACGAGATCGGCGGTCGCGCCGGCGTCGAGGCCGGCGAGGTGGTCGGCCAGACCGTCGCGGTCGCCGGCGTCGACCAGCTCGGTCCAGCGCGCGGGCAGGACCCGCCGCAGCAGCTCCTCCAGCCGCAGCGCGGCGCTCATCGCACGACCCTGGCGTCGAGGGCGATGATCCGGCCGTCGACCACGCCGATCGGGTTGCACTCGACGAGCGCGGCACCGGTGCGGTCGGCGAGGTCGGCGAGGGCGAACGCCGCCGCGGCGAGCCCCGCCGCCAGCCCGTCGTACCGTCCCGGCACGCGGTCGAACAGCTCGGCCGCGAGCCGCCGGGCGAAGTGCTCGGCGCCGAGGGCCGCCGGCATGGCGACCGTCCGGTCCAGCAGCTCGACATGGGCGCCGCCGAGGCCGGCCGAGACGACCGATCCCCACTGGGGGTCGCGGCGGACGCCGGCGAACAGCTCCATCGACGCGCGGAGCTGGCGCGCCACGATGAGCGGGACACCGCTCGCGAGGAGAGAGGCGGCGACTTCGCGGGCGGTGGCCTCGGTGACGTCGAGCCGGACCCCGCCGGCCCGCGCCTTGTGGACGCCGGCCGCGACGTCGGACTTGAGGACGACCGGCCAGCCGAGGCGCTCGCCGTGGGCGAGCACCTCGCCGGCCGTGGTCGCGGTACCCCAGCCGGCGACCTCGACCCCGGCGTCGGAGACGAGCCGGAGGCTTCCGGACGCGGTCGGGTCGGAGTCGAGGGAGCCACGGCCCGTGGCGGTCGTCCGGAGCACGGCGACACCGCCCGACCTCGGCGGCGCGCAGGACGCGAGGACGCGGCACGCCGAGTCGAGGTCGGGCAGGACGACCTCGCCGGCCTCGATGCGCGGCCGGACGGTGGCCGGGTCCCGGTCGAGGGTGGCGACGACCGTGGGCGGCGCGGCGCCGGCGTGCGCGCCCGCGGCGGCGGCCTGGTTCTCACGGCCGATCACCACGACGAGGTCGACCTCGCCGCTCTCGCGCAGCGTCGCGCAGACCTTCTCGAGGGTGGTGTCGTCGCCGATCGTCTGCGCGGTCACGTCGACGGGGTTGCGCGGCGAGGCGATGTCCGGCAGGTGCGCCATCAAGCGCTCCTGCAGCCCCGCGCTGAGCACCGGGACCTCCAGGCCGGCGCCGCCGAGCAGATCGGCGGCCACGACGCCGGCGCCGCCGGAGCCCGTCACGATGCCGGCGCGGCGCCCGGCCGCGCGTCCCATCAGGGACAGGCCCAGCCCGGCGAGCACGAGTTCGCGGTCGGAGCGGACGAGCGCGGCGCCGTACGCCTCGAACAGCTCGCGCGTCACCGCGGTGTCCGTGCTCACCGCCGCGGTGTGGGAGGCGGCCGCGGTGGATCCGGCCTCGGAGAGGCCGCCGAGCAGGCACACGACCGGCACGCCGCGGGCCGCCGCGTCGGCCAGCAGTGCTTGGAGCGTTCCAGCGTCGCGGATGCCCTCCAGGTAGAGCAGCAGGACCCTGGGCTCGGCCGCGGCGAGCACGCCACGGGCCAGGGTGCAGGCGTCCAGCTGGATCTCGTTGCCGCTGCCGATGAAGCCGTCCAGGTGGAAGCCGTACCGGGCGGCGGCCGTGACGACGCGGGCGCCGAAGGCGCCGCTCTGGGAGACGAGGAAGGCGCCGCTCCCGCGCCGGCAGTCGACGAGGCTGTCGAACGCCTGGGCGAAGGTCAGCACCGCGCGGTCGGGCGCGTGGTAGAGCCCGACGGTGTTCGGGCCCAGGACGATGGTGCCCCGGGTGGTGGTCAGCGAGCCGCCGCCGGTCTCCTCGAAACCGGAGGCGAACACGACGGCGAACTTCGCGCGCCCGTCGATCCGGTCGAGGACTTCCTGCGCCGCCGCGGCGGGCACGCAGAGCAGCGCGACGTCCACATCGCGGTCGAGACCGTCCCGGGGGGCGGGCGTCAGCACCTCGCCGCCGAACCGAGCGTCGCGCAGGTGCCGCAGGGTGCGGGCGCCGAGGCCCGTCTCCTTCGACATCCCGCCGATGACGGCGACGGTGGCGGGAGACAGGAGGGGACGCAGGTCGGGGACCCCAAGGCCGGGCCTGCTCGTCACGTCCGCGCTCATCGCAGCTCGGCCGGGATGCGGGTGTGCTTGGTGGTGCCCCATTCGGGTGCGCGCTTCTCCTTGAAGGCCGCGATGCCGCGCAGGGTCTCGCCGCAGGTGCGGATCCAGGTCAGGACGCGGCGCTCGCGGTTGTACGCCGCGACCCGGTCGGTCGACTCCAGGAATTCGTACATGAGCCGCTTCGTCGCGGTCATCGACACCGGCGCGCAGCGCTCGGCCATGTCGGTCGCGAGGTCCACGGCGACCTGGAGCACGTCCCGCGGGGCGGCGATGTGGGTCGCCAGGCCGCGGCGCTCGAACTCGGCGCCGTCGATCGTCCGGCCGGTCAGCAGCAGGTCCATCGCGACGCCGAAGCCCGCCAGCCGGGGCAGGAGCCAGGTCGAGCCGCGGTCGGGCATGATGCCGACCCGGTTGAACGAGAACGCGAGCCGGGCCGAGTCGGCCACCACGCGGATGTCGGCCTGCATCGCCCAGGTGAGGCTCACGCCGATGGCGTCGCCGTTGATGGCCGCGATGATCGGCGTGCTCAGGTTCCACGGCGCCTTCTCCGGCTCGGTCAGGGTCTCGACACCGTGGGTCCTCTCGTCGCGCCAGTTCATGTCGAGGTCCGCGCCGACGCCGAAGTGCTCGCCGCGCCCGCTCACCACGACCACCGCCACCTCCGGGTCGGCGTCGAAGGCGACCAGCGCCTCCTGGAGCTGGAGGGCCATCAGCGGGGTGTAGGAGTTGCGGCGGTCCGGGCGGTCCAGGAAGACCAGGCCGACGCGGTCCTTCCGCTCGACGGTGACGTGACGTTCGGTCATGGGTTCTCCGGTGTTCTGCGAGCGTATGGCGCTGTAGGGGGTCCCGGCCTCTACTGTCGCGCCCGAGCGGGCATATGCGCAAAGACCTCTTTTTCGCAGGTCCCATCGATCCGCCCTATGTCTGGCTAGGGTGGACGGCCATGGACCTCCGGACGCTGCGCTACTTCGTCGCGGTCGTCGACGAGGGCGGCATCACCCAGGCGGCACGCGTCCTGTTCGTGAGCCAGCCGTCGCTCTCCCTGGCGATGCGCCGGCTCGAGGACGAACTCGGCGTCCGGCTCCTCGACCGGTCCGGGCGGCGCGCCCGTCCCACCGCCGACGGCGCGCGGCTGCTCGGCCTGGCGCGCCAGGTGATCGCCGAGGCCGACGGCGCCAGGGAACGGGTCCGGCAGGTGGCCGGCCTCGAGGTCGGCAGGCTGGTCGTCGCGACGTCGACGACGCTCGCGGTGCACCCGCTGACCCCGCTCGTCGCGGCGCTGCGCGGGCGGCGTCCCGGACTCGAGATCCACGTCCGGGACGCGGGCACCGCGGCCGGAACCTTCGACCTGGTGCGCTCGGGCGAGGCCGAACTGGGCGTGGCCGACGTCCTGCCCCCGGACGCGGGATGGGGCCGGTGCGACCTCGGCGCCGAGGAGATCGTGCTGGTCGCGAGCCCGGAGTTCGCCGCGGGGCTGCCGGAGCCGGTCGCGCGCGCACGGGTCGCGGGCCTCGACCTCGGGGTGGTCCCCTCGGACCTGGACTCCGCGAGCGCCACCGCGACGGCCGTCGCGTCGATGGCGGGGCGGGTCCGGGCCCGGTGCGCCCACCGGGCGATGCTGTGGGAGCTGGTCAGGGACGGCACGGTCGCGACGTTCGTCGGCCGGGACACGGCGGAGGCCGTCATGCCCTGGGCGTCGCTCCGCTCGCTCGACCCGCCGCTGTGGCGGGACGCCCACCTGGTCTGGCGCGAGCAGGCGCTGTCACCCGCCGGCGCCGCCCTCGTCGACCTCGCCCGCGGCCGCGACGAAACCCCGGGCGACCGGTGAGAGGCGGGCCGGGTCGAAGACCAGCCCGACCGACTGGGTGAACGGCGGGTCCAGCGGCCGCACGTGCGCGCCGGCGGCGGCCGCGTCCGCGGCGAGCCGCGGGCCGACGATCGTGGCGCCCACCCCGGCCAGCATCAGCGAGGTGCGGGCCTCGCGCTGGTCGGCGACCACGGCGGCCGACAGGGGAGTCCGGGCCGCGGCGCGCTCGAGGGACGAGTTGCGGCCCGCCGCGACGAGCACCGTCGGCACGGCGGACAGCTCCCGCATCGTCACCGCGCCCTCCGGGACGGCTTCGGAACCCGGCGGGAAGGCGACCCGCAGCCCCCACGAGCCGATCGGCAGCACCGTCAGAGTTCCGGCCACCGGCGGGGACACGGGCAGCCGGGTGCAGACGATCTCCGCGGTGCCGCCGGTCAGGACGTCGGCCACCGCGTCCTCCCGGTCGAGGTCGTGCACCCGGACCGCGCGTCCCGGCGCGGCGCGGAGCCACGCCGAGACGAGAGCGGAGAACGGGCCGCCGACCACGGGCGACAGGGCCGCGAGCTCCAGCCGGCCGCCCCGGCCGGCCGCGGCCAGGATCTCCCCGGCCTGCCCGCAGTCGCGCAGGATCCGGCGCGCCGGCCCGACCAGGGCGTGGCCCGCCGGCGTCGGCGACATCCCGCGCCCGGCGCGGTGGAAGAGCTGCGCCCCGAGTTCCTGCTCCAGGGCGCGGATCGCGGCCGACACCGTCGACTGCCGGACGCCGAGCCGCGCGGCGGCGGCCGTCGCGCTGCCGGTGTCGCGGACGCTCAGGAAGGCCCGCAGCTGGTGGAGCTCCACGCCGGCAGCCTAGCGCCGGGGCTCAGCCGCCGGTCCAGGCCGCGGGCCGCTTCTCGGCGAAGGCGCGGGCGCCCTCCTGCGCGTCGTGGGAGGCGAACACCTCGTCGACGTACGGCCGCTGGCGGGCGAACCGCTCCTCGCGCGGCCAGGCGCGGGACTCGACGATGATCCGCTTGCTCGCGGCGACCGCGAGCGGTCCGTTGGCGGCGATCGTCCGGGCGAGGGCGAGAGCGGCGTCCAGTGCTCCTCCCTCGTCCGTCAGCGTGCCGACCAGGCCGAGGGCGTGCAGCCGCTCGGCGTCCACCGGGTCGCCGGTCAGCGCCATCTGCATGGCGACGGTCTCGGGCAGCCGGTCCGGCAGGCGGTGCAGGCCCCCCGCCGCGGCGACCAGGCCGCGCTTCACCTCGGGGATGCCGAACCGCGCGGTCGACGCCGCGACGACCAGGTCGCAGGCGAGCACGAGCTCGAAGCCGCCGGCCAGCGCCCATCCCTCCACCGCGGCGATGAGCGGCTTGCGGGGCGGCGCCGCCGTCACTCCGCCGAAGCCGCGTCCCGGGATGCTCGGCCGCTCGCCGCGCAGGAAGCCCTTGAGGTCCATGCCCGCGCAGAAGCTGCCCCCGGCGCCGGTGATCACGGCGAGCCGCAGGGCCGGCTCGCCGTCGAGCCGGTCGAGGGCGTCCGCGATGAGCCGGGCCATGTTCAGGGTCATCGCGTTCTTGGCCTGCGGCCGGTTGAGGGTGATGACCAGCACGTTCTCGCGATCCTCGACGAGCACCTCGGGTGCTCCGCCCTCCTCGGCCGTCGCGGCAGAGGGCGCGGTTTCGTGGGCGTCGCTCACGGGGGTCTCCTCCGAAGTGAATGCGGCCGAATGTCGGCACGAGCCTTGACAGACCAGTGATCGCGGTCACAGGATTGCACACAGTGGAATAAAGTTCCACTGATGGAAATGATCGATGAGCAAGGAGATGGGCCACGATGCGTCGAGTTCCTGCGCGTTCGGTGACCACCGCCGCTGCCACAGTGCTGGCGCTGTCGAGCGCCCTGGCCGCCTGCGGCAACCCCCGGAGCGGCGACGGCGGGGCGGAGGAGAAGTCGGCGGCGCAGATCTGCCCGTCCGCCGGCACCAAGGGCACGATCAAGATCGGCATGAGCTCCCCGCTCGCCGTGTTCGCGCCGCTCCTGCTCGGCATCCAGACCAAGGCGTTCGCGCAGGCCGGCGTCGACGTCGAGATCGAGAAGATCCCGAGCGCCGAGTCGCTGCCGCTGGTCGCCCGCGGTCAGCTCGACGCGCAGATGACCTCGCTGAGCTCGTCCCACTTCAACACGCTGAACGACGGCGTCAACGTTCGTTGGATCGTTCCGATGGACAAGCAGCAGGAGATCCCGGCAGGTACCCCCGTGCCCGGCTACTGGTCCCGCAAGGACATCGTCGGCAGTGCCACCGCCCCCGACCTCTCCAAGCTCAAGGGCGCCGCGGTCAGCACCCCCACCGGCGGCACCGGCGTGAGCGGCCTGATCCTCGACAACGCCCTGCGCAAGGTGGGGCTGAGCGTCAAGGACGTCAAGCTCTCCCAGCCGCTGGTCGGCCCCGACGCGCTCAACGCACTCGCCAACGGTGCGGTCAAGGCCGCCTGGATCTCCGCTCCCCTCGAGGTCGAGGCCGCCAAGAACCCCGACCTCGTTCCGATCGCGGGCTACCCGCCGGGCGTGACCGGCACCGCCATCATGGCCGGCCGGACGCTCCTCGACCGGCCCGAGCTCGCCGTCAAGTTCACCCAGGTACTGAGCAAGGTCACCAAGAAGTACCTCGACGGCGACTACCGCAAGAACGCCGAGACGGTCGACCTGCTCGCCGCCGCCGAGGAGGTCGACAAGACCACGATCAAGAATTCGGCCCTCCTCGCCTTCGACCCGTCGTTCTCGATGAAGGGGACGGAGAAGTTCGCGGACGACCTGCAGACGTTCTCCCTCAAGCGCGGCGAGCTGGAGTACGACAAGCCGCTCGACTCCGCGGACCTCATCGACACCCGGTTCACCGAAGCCGCGGCGAGCTGCGACCCCGTCGTCGGATGAGCGAAGGCGTCCCAGGGCTCCTGCGCGGTGTCCGTGTCGTCGAGCTCGGCGGCATCGGCCCCGTCCCGCACGCCGGCATGCCGCTCGCGTCTCTCGGCGCGGACGTCACCGGGTCGAGCGGCCCGGTGAGCCGGACGCGCGGGCCTGGGACGCCACACGCCGGGGGAGGACGGCCATCCACCAGAAAGGTGATGGACGATGAAGTTCGGAATGCCGATCCCGTACGCCGCCGGGTTCAAGCAGGCGGTCGAAGGGCTCCGGGCGCTGGAGGACGCGGGCCTCGACGCCGTCACCGTCCCCGAGGCGTACACCTTCGACGCCGTCAGCCATCTCGGCTACATCGCCGCACGGACCAGCAGGGTCGAGCTCGCGAGCTCGATCCTCAACATCTACTCGCGCACGCCCGCGCTCCTCGCGATGACGGCCGCGGGCCTCGACCACGTCTCCGACGGCCGCTTCTCCCTCGGCATCGGGTCGAGCGGCCCCCAGGTCATCGAGGGTTTCCACGGCGTCCCGTTCCACGCCCCACTCGGCCGCACCCGGGAGATCGTGGCGATCTGCCGGCAGGTGTGGAGCCGGGAGAAGGTCGAACTGCACGGCCGCCACTACGACGTGCCGCTCACGCCCGAGCGCGGCGGCAGTGGCCTCGGCAAGTCGCTGAAACTCATCAATGCGCCGGTGCGACCGGCCATCCCGATGACCCTTGCGGCGCTGGGACCGAAGAACATCGCCCTGGCCGCGGAGCTGTTCGAGGCGTGGCAGCCGATCTTCTACCACCCCGAGTCCGCGGACGAGGTCTTCGGCGACGCGCTCGCGGAGGGCCGAGCCAAGCGCGACCCTCTCCTGCCCGACCTCCGGGTCATCGCGGACGCCAAGTTCTTCATCGGTGACGACGACCACGAGCTCGAATCGGCCCGTGCCAAGGTCCGCGCCGCCCTCGCCCTCTACATCGGCGGAATGGGCGCCCGCGGCAAGAACTTCTACCACCACCTGGTCACCCGTCTCGGCTTCGGTGCCGCCGCGGACGAGATCCAGGACCTCTACCTGGGCGGTTCCAAGGATGCGGCGGCCGCGGCCGTCCCCGCCGCGCTGGTCGACGGCATCTCGCTCGTCGGGAGACCAGACCACATAGAGAAGAGGGTGGCGGCCTACGTCGAAGCAGGCGTGGACCAGCTGAACCTGTCGCCCGTATCGACCGACAACGACGAGCGCGCCCGCCAGTTCGCACACCTGAAAAATCGCGGACGCCGTCACAGAGCAGGCATGACCCACCGGTCGCCCGGCCGGGAACCGTCGCGATCATCGCCGGAACCGTGGGCGTCAGCGTCGGCCCGAGTGCGGATCAGGGCCGTTCCAGCAAGCGGTCGACCAGCCCGGCGATGTAGTCCGGGGTGAGCGGGCCCGCGCCGAACAGGACGCGGATGTACATCGGGGCCATGATGTGGTCGAGCACGCCCAGCACGTCGGGTGGACGCTCGCCGCGTTCGCCGGCGCGGTCGAGCATGGCCTGGACGAACCGGGTGCGTTCGGCGAGAAAGTCGTCACGCGCCCGCAGACCGCGTTCGCCCCTGTTCGACAGGGCGACGGTCAGGCGCAGCACCGCCAGGCCGTCCGGTCCCGTGATCTCGCGCGCCACCTGGGCCGCGTAGGCGTGCAGGTCGCCGGACAGACTCCCGGTGTCGGGCATCGGCGACTGCGCGTTCAGGCGCGTGAGAACCACGTCGGTCAGCAGGGACTCAAGGGTGCCCCACCGGCGGTAGATGCTGGTGTCGGCCACGCCCGCACGGGCCGCGACGTCACCGACCGTGAATTCCCCGTAGCCGCGCTCGCCGACCAGGTCGGTGACGGCCTGATGCACCGCCGCTCGGACGCGGGCGCTGCGCCCGCCGGGCCGCCGGGCCGGCCGTCTCTCCTCCATGCCCGCACCTTAGCGCAGCTCGCAGTTGCGTTTACGGTTCCCACCGTCTAGGTTCCTAATGCAGTAGAGAACTGCATTAGGAGGATCGATGGCGAAGTCCGCACCGCGGATGGCCGCGCCCAACCGGGCGGCGTTGCTCACGGTGACCTGCCTGGGGCAGTTCATGGTGCTGCTCGACAACACGATCGTCGGTGCGGCGCTGCCCGACATGCAGGAGCGGCTGCACACGCAGTTGACGGGGCTGCAATGGATCGTCGACGCCTACGTGCTGCTGGTCGCCATGCTGCTGCTGTCCGGCGGCGTCTTCGCCGACCGCTTCGGCCGCAAGAGGATGTACCTCACGGGCGTCGTGGTGTTCACCGCCGCGTCCGTCCTGTGCTCCGCCGCGCCCTCGATCGGCTGGCTGATCGCCGGGCGGGTGCTGCAGGGCGTCGGGGCCGCGGCGCTGAGCCCCGCCTCGCTGACCCTGCTCACCGCCGCGTACCCGGTCCCGCAGGAGCGGGTGAGGGCGATCGGGCTGTGGGCCGGATTCAGCGGAATCGGTCTGGCCGCCGGACCACTGGCCGGCGGCGTTCTGGTGGAGGCCTTCGGCTGGCCCGCCATCTTCCTCGTCAACGTGCCCGTCGGCGCGGTCCTGCTGGTCGCCGGCCTGCGCACCCTGGACGAGTCCCGCAACCCGAGCGCGCCGGCGATCGACGTCCCGGGAACGGTCCTGTCCGTCCTGGGCGTGGGGGCGCTCACCTACGGGCTGATCGAGGGCGGCTCCCGTGGCTGGGCCTCGCCCGTGATCCTGAGCGGCTTCGCCGCCGCGGCCGTGATCCTCGCCGTCTTCGTGGTCGTCGAAGGACGGGTCGCGGCACCGATGCTGCCCTTGCGACTCTTCCGGCAACGGCTGTTCACGGTCTCCAACACGGCGATGATCGTGGTGGGTTTCGCGCTCATGGGCTCGTCGTTCTTCTTCTCCCAGTTCTTCGTCTACGTCCAGGGCAGCTCGATCCTGCGAGCCGGGGTGCAGACCCTGCCCGCCACCCTCGCGATGGTCGTCGTCAGCCCGTTCGCGGGCCGGTTCGCCGCCCGGTACGGCTTCCGGATCATGGTCACCCTCGGCCTGGCGCTGGCCGGGCTGGGACTGCTGGCCCTGGGCTTCGTGCAGGCCGACACCGGCTACACGAACGTGTGGTGGCGGCTGGCCGTCGTCGGCATCGGGTTCGCCCTGACCATGTCGCCGCTGACCGGCGCCGCCATCCAGTCGGTCAGCCCGCAGGAGGGCGGCCTGGCCTCGGGCGTCAGCAGCACCACCCGGCAGATCGGCGCGGTCCTCGGCGTGGCGGTGCTCGGAGCCGTCGTCCGCACCCGGGAGTCCGGTGGCGCCTCCTTCGAGGAGGGACTCAACAGCGCCTTCGTCGTGGCGGGCGTCGTCACCCTGGCCACAGCCGTGTTCACGGGCCTGTGGCTGACCAGGAGTACCGAATCGTCACGTCCGGCAAGCCCGGCCCCGCGCGTTCATGAGAACGCCACGAGTCACTGACCACGGCCAGAGATCCGGGGAACAGCGACCGCGAGGCCTTTGCCTGCACGGGTACTTCGAGGAGCACCGCCGCTCGAAGTACCCGTGCAGGGCCGCGCACAGTCCCAGGGGTTGTCACACCAGGACTGAGTTCGCTTGGGTCTCGCGCTGTGCGACATGTCCGGCCAGCTTGATCAGCAGCATGACCGAAGCCGCCAGGGTCAGCGCGCCGAGCAGCGCACTGAGCACTGAACCGAGCATCATGAACGCGGTGTGCGACACGAGGATCCCGCCGATGAGCCAGATCCGGTGCCGGTCGCTCCAGTTGGCGGCCGTGCGCCAGCGCAGCACCACCAGCCCGAACGGGACGGCGGTCATGGCCCCCACGACCAGGAGGAGAACCGGCGCCATCATGTCGCCGAGCAGCATCGTGGATCCGAGGCCGAGCGGGAGCACCGTCGTCAGGAACGCCATGGTCAGATACATGGACACGAACCCCACCACCCCCGGGCGCGGCGCGCGCCGATCGGCCCGGCCGAGTTCCTCGCGGTGCGGGAGGGCGACGCCCATCAGAGCGAGCACGGCGAGCCCGATGATGAGTGCGGTGAACACCACCATCGCGCTCCACGGCATCTGGTATCCGGGGTCGACGATCGCCGACACGATGGTGCGCAGCCCGACCACGCCCACGAACGCCAGGGCGCCGACGCCGACGAATCCGCCCCGGCCCAGGTACGGCCGGTTCCGGCGATGCGGGAAGAGCAGGTCGACGAGGGCGATGGGGACGAGGATGCTGAGGACCACGTGCACCCCGATCTGGGACTCCCAGTAGGTCCAGTTCAGGCCGAGGAAACGCAGGCCCCAGTCGGCGGCGCCGTACATCCGGGGGCTGGTCAGGGCCTGCAGGCCCAGCCCGTCCTCGGCGAGCTCGTAAGCCAGGCCCAGCAGCACGAGACTCGGCCAGCCGCCGCCGACCCGGACGACCGCCTCCCGGATGAGCAGGACCCCCGCCCCGTACATCACCAGCAGCAGTGGCAGAAGCAGCCAGGACTCCGGTACGGCGACCGCGGTGAAGGTCAGTTCCGCGCACGCCGTGGTCAGGAGGACGAGCGCCCACGGGGCGCTGATCCGGCGCCAGTTCAGTCGTCCGGTCATCAGGCCGCGCCCCCCGTCCCGGTGCGGGCCGTGTGCGCGAGCAGCAGCTCCTCAAGCTTCGCGGTCTGCGCCTCGGCCAGGGCCATGGCCTGCTGCTCGTACGCCGCCCGCAGCGCCGGGTCCTCCGGCATCGGCGGGGCCATGTCCGGCTGGAGCCGGGACGTGTTCAGCCAGTGGCCGATCTCGGCGTTGCCCGCCCAGCGCAGCTGCTCGAGGTTCCCGGAGATGGCGAAGCGGAGCCAGTCGGCGTCGGTGCGCGGATTCTGCGAGACCGGGCAGAGCGCGTTCTTCTCCGCGTCATCGCCGTACGCCGTCTCCACGTGCGCGATGAGCGCGGCGCTGAACACCGGCTGGCAGACGCGCACCGACTGCGTGGTGATCAGCCCGTCCTGGAAGATCGGAACGATGGGGCGCTGCTTGATGGCGTCGGCGGTGCAGTCCACATGCAGCGCGCGGGGGCCGGTCGGTACGGTGCCGCCGTCGAGTTCGATGTCGGTCCGGGTGATCTGCTTCACCCGGCCGAGGCGCACGACGTGCTCGATCCGGCGCAGCTGGTCGAGCTCGGCCCGCGAGACGGTCGCGCAGCGGAACGCCGTCGGCCGGTCGTCCGCGGAGATGCGCAGTACGGTGCCGGCGGCGTTGAGCCGTTCGAACAGGTCGGGGACGGACTCGGCGCCCATGACGGCCTCGTGCCGGGCCATGTGGTCACGCACGATCTCCTCGGGCCGGCGAAGCGGCATCGGCTGCACGGTCCTGCGGTCGATGAGCCACGGCGCGCGGGGCATGATCCAGGTCAGCTTCGCCGGGTCGACCCCCTGCTCGAGCAGCCAGAGGCAGGCGTCGATGCCGGTCTTGCCGGCGCCGACGATGACGTACCGGTCGTAGGGCGCGCGAACGCCGGGCAGGCGGTTGGGCGGCACCAGGTGAATGCCGTCGGCGACCGGGAACTCCGGCGGCTGCATCGCCGGCACGGTCACGCCCTGGTAGGTGGTGTCCACGACCTTCCGGCGCACGGTCACCTCGTACTCGTCGCCGGAGGTCGTGAGGTGGAAGCGGCCGGCGCCGTCGTACTCGGCCATGGGGAAGTACGACACCCGGCCGGACGGCAGGAACGTCTGCCGCATGATCTGGTCGTAGTAGCTGCAGATCTCGCTCGCTCCGGCCAGCTCGTACAGCCCGGCGTTCCAGCCGGCGCTGTCGACCGCTCCGTTGCCGAGCGGCCGCGAGTTCACCCCGTACATCACCGAGGGCTGGTGCAGCCGCACGTACGGGTAGGCGACCGTCCAGTGCCCGCCGGGCTGGTGGTAGCGATCGACCATCACCACGGTCGCGTCCGATTCGGTGAGAAGCGTGTCCACGAAGGCCATTGCCGTCGCGCCGGCTCCGACCACGAGGTAGTCGGTCTCGATCCTGGTCACCATCGCATGCTCCATTTCTGCTCCTTGGTCATTCAGGTGCGCGCTCATTCTTTGGGGGCCGGACGAAGCGCTGTTCCGGGCCGAACCCCAGGCCCGAAGTCTCCAGAGCCGCCGGATTCGCAGCGGGCCTGACGTCGCCGCCGTCATTCTCGATATCGCTGATCGAGCCGCCGAATACGCACTCGACGTCATCGCGCTTGCGGCGTTCAGAATCCGCGCGAGGCCGTCCGGCGGATCGCCCTCTCGGCGATGGGCCGCCGGAGTCTCAGGACCCTTCCGCGCTCAGCGCCGCGACCCGCTTGCCCGAGTGATCGACGAACGTCATGCCTTGCACACCGGTGTGCGGCTGCCGTCCATGAGGGTCGATGCCCGTCCGCTCGGCGACTCGCCGCGGGATGTCGACCGCGTACCGGCCTGCACGCAGGCCGGGTGCGCGTCCACGACGGTCGGCTAGAAACCGAACCTGTGTAACCAGCACGCCGGCGCGGGGCCGGTGATCCCGGCGCCTGAGACCAGGACGCGGCGGCTTCTCATGGGTTTCCCCCTGGACGTGTCGCCGCCTGCGCGAGGTGCTCCGGTCGAGGACGCGCCGGTTCGGAGCAGCCGTCCCGCAGACGGGTGTTCGTACGGCGTATCTTTCACTCAATACACCGTAACCACAGAAAAGCCCCTGCTCTACGCACAGCAGGGAAGAAGTGAACTAGTCCATCAGGAAAGTCAACTAGTTCAGTTGCACCGGAGATCGCGGTCGGGACAGAGTGGGCGACTGCCTGGGGGGGATGATCATGTCGGCGACACGGCGACCGGATCCGCCGTACCTTGTGATCGCGGCCGAGATCCGATCGCGCATCGAGTCCGGCGAGCTCAGGCCCGGCGACCGGGTGCCGTCGATCCGCCAGATCGCCCAGCGGTGGGGGGTGGGGGGGGGGGGGGGGGGGGGGGGGGGCGGCGGCCGGGGCGCGGGGGGCCGGCGGGGACCCCGCGGAGGGGCGGGCCCCGGGGTGGGCGGGGGAGGAAGAGCA
>NZ_JBEZJI010000042.1:0-79170 GCF_040649435.1 Actinomadura sp. NPDC048955 | reverse complement strand
TGCCGAGGTTGACCGCGGAGGCGGGCAGGGCCTGTGCCAACACGCCGCCAGGGCCGGCCAGACTTCCCGCGGGCCCTTTCGCGCGCCGGGCGGACGGGTCAGACGGCGAAGTCCAGCAGCGGGCGGGCGTTGCTGGGGTGCCGCAGCTTGGACAGCGACTCCTTCTCCAGCTGCCGGATCCGCTCACGGGTCAGGCCGAGGGCCTTGCCGATCTCGTCCAGGGTGCGCGGCGTCCCGTCGTACAGCCCGAACCGCATCGCCATGATCTTGGCTTCGCGCGGGGACAGGATGTCGAGGGTGCGGCGCAGCTGGTCGGCCATGAGCTGGCGGTCCACCAGCTCCGACGCCTCGGGGCTGTCGGTGTCCTCGATGAGGTCGCCGATGCGGGTCTCGCCGTCCTCGCCGATGGTGGAGTCCAGGCTGATCGGCTGGCGGCTGGTGCGCAGCAGCTCGCGGACCTGCTCGGGGCTCTTGTCCAGCTCGGCGGCCAGCTCCTCGGGGGTGGGCTCGCGGCCGAGGCGCTGGTGCATGTCGCGCTCGACGCGGCTCAGCTTGCTGAGCATCTCCAGGACGTGGACGGGCAGCCGGATCGTGCGGGCCGAGTCGGCGAAGCCGCGCTGGATCGCCTGCCGGATCCACCACATCGCGTAGGTGGAGAACTTGTAGCCCTTGGAGTAGTCGAACTTCTCCACGGCGCGGATCAGGCCGAGGTTGCCCTCCTGGACGACGTCCAGCAGCGACAGGCCGCGGTCGGAGTACTTCTTGGCGACCGACACCACGAGCCGGAGGTTGGCCTCCAGCATGTGGGCCTTGGCGCGGCGGCCGTCGGCGGCGACCCATTCCAGGTCGGCGCGCATGGCGGGGGACAGGTCCTCGCTCTCCAGCTTGTGCTCGGCGTACAGGCCGGCCTCGATGCGCTTGGCGAGGTCGACCTCCTGCTCGGCGGTGAGGAGCTGGCGGCGCCCGATGGCCTTGAGGTAGGTGTGGACGGAGTCGCCCATCGTGGTGGACTGGTCGTCCAGGTCGGCGGAGGTCTCCTCGGTCTCGACCTCGGTGACCTCGAACCCCTCGTCGACCGCGGCGTCGGCCTGCCCGCCCTGCCGCGCGGCCCTGCCGGGGGCGGCCTTGGCGGTGCTCTTGGCGGTGCCCCTGCGGGCGGCGCGCTTCCTGGCGGCGCCGGAGGCGTCCTGGGCGGTCTCCCCGCCGGCGTGGTCGGCGGCCGCGGCCATCTTGCGGACGGCGTCGGGCTCGCCCGCCAGACTGATGCCGGCCTCGGACAGCTCGCGCAGGATGGAGCGGCCCTGGGCCGGGCTGATCCCGGCGGTCTCGAAGGCCCCCCTCACCTCGTCGAGCGAGAGGCGCCCGTGGGCGCGGCCACGCTTGAGGAGGTCGTTGAGCGCGGGGCTCGGCGACTCCGTGAGCGGGGTCTCGACGGCGCTTCGCGGCATGGGGACACCCCCCTCCCTTCGGTGTGTGAGTGCGGCGCGGATTGTGTTCGCTCGTGGCGCACGCACTTAACGGAACGTCGCAGGACGGGCCTGTTGTTCCCGGCTCCGTCACCGGCAGCGTTCCGCCGGGGGATCGTGAAAGGAGCGATCAGACGGTCGTGGTGCCCACGGCCAGCGGTTTCACACCGCCCGAACCGGTCCGATCTGACCTTACTTCGTAAAGGCCTCGGGCTGCGGCAACGTGAGAAAGACCACTACGCCTCCGAGTCCCTGGGCCGCAATGTCCGACCATAACGCGCGATGACGCGTTCGCGCAGCTCAGGGTCGTCGCGGGGGACGGGTTCGAGGAACACCTCGTCGATCTCCTCGTGCGCGTCGCGCAGCTCGCGGGCCATCCGGACGCAGGCGCGCTCCACCTCGGCGGCGCTGAGGGAGTCGCGGAAGTCGAGCCGGGCGCAGACCAGGACGCGGTCGGCGCCGAAGGTCACGGTGACGATGTCCACGACCCACTCGACCTCGTCCGCGCGGCCGAGGCGGGCGCGGACGTCGGCGACGATCCGCGGGTCGGCCTGCGAGCCGATCAGCAGGTTCAGGTTGATCCGGCCGAGGACGAGCGCGACGGCGGTCAGCAGGACGCCGATGAGCAGGGAGCCCACGCCGTCCCAGGTCGCCGATCCGGTGAGCTGGTGCAGGCCCAGGCCTCCGAACGCGATCACCAGGCCGATGAGGGCGGCCGAGTCCTCCAGCAGGACGCTGATCGAGGTGGGCTCGTCGGTGCGGCGGATGTAGGCGCGCAGCGGCAGGTCCTCCTCCCTCGCGGCGGCCCGGACCTGCCGGACGGCCTGCTGCCACGAGACCGCCTCCAGCACGAACGCGACCGCGAGCACGGCGTAGCCGACGACCGCGCCGGACTCGGCGGCCCGCCGGTGCCCGGTGAGCGTCTCGATCCCCTGGTAGAAGGAGAACAACGCGCCCATGCCGAAGATCGCGACGGCGACGAGCAGGGTCCAGATGTAGCGCTCCTTGCCGTAGCCGAGCGGGTGGCGGCGGTCGGCGGGCCGCCCGCTGCGGCGCAGCCCCACCAGCAGCAGCACCTCGTTGAAGGTGTCGGCGATGGAGTGCGCGGCCTCCGCCGCCATCGACGCCGACCCGGTGATCAGCGCGGCGACGACCTTGGCGACGGCGATGCCGAGGTTGGCGGCGAACGCGAGGGCGACGGTCAGCAGGCTCTCGTCCCGCGGTTCGCCGCCGTCCGGCCGCCCTTCGGTCCGCTGCCCGCCGCTCTGTGCCGCCATGGTCCGTCCTCTGCCCAGGTGGTGACCGCGCCATGCGCGGGTACGGCCGCGCCCGCGACTCTCCGGCGTCAGTGCGCGCGAGCGCGGAGCCGGGCCCGGTCGGGCTTCCCGGACGCCAGCAGCGGGATCGCCTCCACCAGTTCCAGCTCGCGGGGCGCCGCGTGCGGGGGCATCGTCTCGCGGACGAACGCGCGCAGCTCGGTCAGCTCCGGCAGGCCGGAAGCGGCGGGGACGACGACGGCGGTGACCCGCTCGCCCCACTCGGGGTCGGGGCGGCCGACCACGACCACGTCGCGGACCTTCGGGTGCCGCGACAGCACGGTGGCGATCTCGCCCGCGACGACCTTCTCCCCACCGGTGTTGATCACGTCGTCGAGGCGGCCGCGGACGCGGAGCCGGCCGTCCTCGACCGCGCCGAGGTCCTGGGTGAGGAACCAGTCGCCGTCGCGGACCCCGGCGGTCAGGTCGGGCCGCAGCCGGTAGCCCGTGAACAGCGAGGGGCCGGCGAGGCGGATCCGGCCGTCCTGCCCGACCGCGACGCGCATGCCGTCGAGCGGTGTGCCGTCGTAGACGCAGCCGCCGCAGGTCTCGCTCATTCCGTACGTGGTGAACACGCGGGCGCCGCGCCCGCGCGCCTCGGCCAGCAGGCCGGGCGAGGCGGCGGCGCCGCCGAGGACGATCGCGCCGAGCCGCGCCAGGTCGGCGCCGGCGTCCAGCAGCCGGCGCAGCTGCGTGGGGACGAGCGAGACGTGGAACCCCTCGGCGGCCGCGACGGCGGCGGTGTCGAAGCGGGGGGCGATGAAGGGGTCGGTTCCGGCGACGAGGGAGCGGACGAGGACCTGGACGCCGGAGATGTGGCTGGTGGGCAGGCAGCACAGCCACCGGTCGCCGGGCCCGGCCTCGATGCGGGCGAGGGTGCCGGCGGCGGAGTGGCGCAGCGCGCCGGCCGTCAGCTCGACGAACTTGGGGGCGCCGGTGGAGCCGGACGTGGCGATGAGCACCGCCGTGTCGGCGTCGGCGGGTGCGTGCCCGCCGCCGGGGGAGTGCGGGGCGATGCCGTCGGCCGTCTCGACCGCGTCCGGCGCCAGGGCGTCCAGGAGGCCGCGCAGGGCGGCCTCGGGCAGGCCGGGGGGCAGGGGGCAGATCGCGGGGCCGCCGTCGAGGGCGCCGGCCAGGGCCTCCAGCAGGCGGGGGCCGGGCGGCAGGACGACGGCGTGCAGCGGGCGATCCATGATCTCATCAGCGTAGACGACCCCGCTGAACGCGTTCAAACGCGGGGCCGGTTGAATGGTGCCCGAGCGCCGCGCCCCGGCCGCGGCGCGGTCGCCCCACGGAGAGGAAGACATGGTCTCGGAGCTGTTCGACGCGGACGCCTGGAAAGAGGTCGAGGGGTTCGGCTTCACCGACATCACCTACCACCGGGCCGTCGACCACGGGACGGTGCGGGTGGCGTTCAACCGCCCGGAGGTGCGCAACGCGTTCCGTCCCCACACGGTGGACGAGCTGTACCGTGCGCTGGACCACGCGCGGATGTCCAGCGACATCGGCTGCGTGCTGCTCACCGGCAACGGACCTTCGAGCAAGGACGGCGGCTGGGCGTTCTGCTCGGGCGGGGACCAGCGGATCCGCGGCCGTGACGGCTACCGGTACGCCGAGGGCGAGACCTCGGACACGATCGACCCCGCGCGGGCGGGCCGGCTGCACATCCTGGAGGTGCAGCGGCTGATCCGCTTCATGGGCAAGGTCGTCATCTGCGTGGTGCCGGGCTGGGCGGCCGGGGGCGGGCACAGCCTGCACGTGGTGTGCGACCTCACCCTCGCCAGCCGGGAGCACGCGCGGTTCAAGCAGACGGACGCGGACGTGGCGAGCTTCGACGGCGGCTTCGGATCGGCGTACCTGGCGCGTCAGGTGGGGCAGAAGTTCGCCCGGGAGATCTTCTTCCTGGGCGACGAGTACGACGCCGAGGCCGCGCACCGGATGGGCATGGTGAACGCCGTCGTCCCGCACGCCGAACTGGAGGCGACGGCGCTGGAGTGGGCGCGGAAGGTCAACGGCAAGAGCCCGACGGCGCAGCGGATGCTGAAGTACGCCTTCAACCTCGTCGACGACGGTCTGGTGGGCCAGCAGGTGTTCGCCGGGGAGGCGACGCGGCTGGCCTACGGCACCGACGAGGCCGCCGAGGGACGGGACTCGTTCCTGGAGAAGCGCGATCCCGATTGGTCGCGTTTCCCGTGGTACTACTAAGGGTCCGAGTGCACGGTGTGATCCGGACATGCCGTGATTAGACGGTCAGGTCAGGGGGTCGGCGGGTGCGGGTGTACTCCATCCCGATGCGGACGCGGTTCCGCGGCGTGACGCGGCGGGAGGGCGCCCTCGTGCGGGGCCCCGCCGGCTGGGGGGAGTTCTCGCCGTTCGCCGAGTACGGTCCGGCCGAGTGCGCCCGCTGGCTGGCCGCCGCCCGCGAGGCCGCGCGGGACGGCTGGCCCGAGCCCGTCCGCGACCGGATCCCGGTGAACGCGACGATCCCGGCGGTCGGTCCGGAGCGGGCCTTCGAGATGACCCGCGAGTCCGGCTGCCGGACCGCGAAGGTGAAGGTCGCCGAGCGCGGTCAGACCGACGCCGACGACCTGGCCCGGGTGGAGGCGGTACGCGCGGCGATCGGCCCGGAGGGCAAGGTCCGGATCGACGCGAACGGCGGCTGGGACGTCGACCGCGCCGCCCGGATGATCCGGTCGCTGGACCGGTGGGAGCTGGAGTACGCCGAGCAGCCCTGCGCGACGCTGGAGGAGCTGGCGGCGGTGCGGCGACGCGTGGACGTGCCGATCGCGGCGGACGAGTCGATCCGCCGCGCCGAGGACCCGCTGAAGGTGCGCGCCGCGGGCGCCGCCGACCTGGCGGTGCTGAAGGTGCAGCCGCTCGGCGGGGTCGCTGCGTCGCTGCGGGTCGCGGAGGCGTGCGGGCTGCCGGTGGTGGTGTCGAGCGCGGTGGAGACGTCGGTGGGGCTGGCGGCGGGGGTGGCGCTCGCCGCCGCGCTGCCGGAGCTGCGGTACGCCTGCGGGCTGGGGACGCTGTCGCTGCTGGAGGGCGACGTCGTGCGCGATCCGCTGCGTCCGGTGGCGGGGGAGCTCGAAGTGCGCCGGCCGGAGGTGGACGAGGAGGCGCTGCGCCGCTGGGAGGCGCCCGGCGCGTCCTGGCGGAGCCGGGCGCTGGCCGCCCAGGCCCATCTGGCCGGCCCCGCGGTGGTCGAGGTGGTTCCGTGAACCCGGCGACCGCGCTGGCGAGCGTCCTGGTCGACGAGCTGCAGCGCTGCGGGATGACCGACGTGGTGCTGGCGCCGGGTTCTCGGTCGGCGCCGCTGGCGCTGGCGCTGCACGCGGCGGAGGAGGCGGGCCGCCTCCGGCTGCATGTGCGGATCGACGAGCGGTCGGCGTCGTTCCTCGGGCTGGGCATGGCGAAGCGGTCGGGGCGCCCGGTCGCGCTGGTGTGCACGTCGGGCACGGCCGCGGCGAACTTCCATCCGGCGGTGGTGGAGGCGCACGAGTCGGGCGTCCCGCTCATCGTGATCACGGCGGACCGGCCGCCGGAGCTGCGCGACACGGGCGCGAACCAGACGATCGACCAGGTGAAGCTGTACGGGACGGCGGTGCGGTGGAGCACCGAGATCGGCGTCCCGGAGAACCGTCCGGGCATGGTGGCGTACTGGCGGTCGCTGGTGAGCCGCGCGTGGGGGCTGGCGCAGGCGCCCGTCCCCGGGCCGGTGCACATGAACGCGGCGTTCCGCGAGCCGCTGATCCCCGACGGCGACGAGACGTGGTGCGAGCCGCTGGACGGGGACGCGACCGGCGCGTGGACGAGGGTGCGTCCGGCGACCCCGGGGTCGGTGCTGCACGTCCCGCCGACGCGGCGCGGCGTCCTGGTGGTCGGGGACGGCGCGGTGAACGTCAAGCGGTACGTGGCGGCGGCGTCGATGGCCGGCTGGCCCGTGCTGGCCGAGCCGAACGGCAACGCCCGCTACGGCGATCACGCGCTGTCGTCGCACCACTTCCTGCTGGGCGTGCAGGAGTTCGTGGAGCGGCACCGCCCCGAGGTGGTGGTGACGCTGGGCAAGCCGGGCCTGTCGCGTCCGCTGCTGTCGCTGCTGCGCCGCGCGGAGGAGCACATCGTGCTGGCGCCGGACCTGGCGCACTGGCCCGATCCGGTGCGGTCGGCGACGCAGGTGGCGCCCGAGGTCGAGATCCCCGTGGTGTCGGGCGACGACGCGTGGCTGAAGTCGTGGCGGGCCGCCGACGCGGCCGCGGCCGCGGCGGTGGACGCCGTCCTGGACGCGGTCCCGGAGGTGAGCGAGCCGCGGCTGGCCCGCGACATGGTCGCGGCGCTGCCGGGCGGGTCGCTGCTGTTCACGGCGGCGAGCATGCCGATCCGCGACCTGGACCAGGTGATGCGGCCGCGCCGCGGTATCCGGATCATGGCCAACCGGGGTGCCAGCGGCATCGACGGGCTGGTGTCGACGGCGATGGGCGCGGCGCTGGTGCACAGCGGCCGCTCCTACGCCCTGCTCGGCGATCTGGCGTTCCTGCACGACCAGAACGGCCTGATCATGGGGCCGCGGGAACGCCGCCCCGATCTGGCGATCGTCGTGGTCAACAACCAGGGCGGCGGGATCTTCTCGCTGCTGCCGCAGGCGGCGCTGCGCGGCCCGTTCGAGCGGGTCTTCGGCACCCCGCACCAGGTGGATCTGGAGGCGGTCGCCGGCGCGCACGGCGTCCCGTACCGGCGGCTCACCGCGGCGGCGGACCTGCCGAAGGCGCTGGCGGGGGAGGGGCTGCGGATCATCGAGGCCCGCACCGACAGGGAAGCGAACGCGGCCCTGCACGCCGAGCTGCGCCAGGCCGCCCAGGCCGCCGTCCGCGACCTGCTCGCCTGACAGCGAGAAACACCCGCACGAAGAGCCGACGCCTCCGACCGATACTTCAACCTTAAAATTACAATGTAAAGGCGTCGGGCTGTGAACATCATCACAACGATCTGCAACCACCAAAAACCAGCGATCACAAGGTCGCACACGCACTCGTGGGCCTCGCCGGGGAGGGCGACGGTGCGGACCGTAGGGCCTGCCCGGCGTCCTCTATGCCGGCCGAGTGCGGTCGGCGCCGATGGCGACGCCGACGATCGTGCAGGGTTCGGTTCCGCGGTTGTACCAGGCATGCCGGGTGCCGTTCTGGACGAGCACGTCGCCGGCCCGAAGCACCGTCCGTTCGCCGTCGTCGAGTTCCAATGTGGCCTCGCCCGAGACGACCAGGACGTAGTCGATGCTGTCGGTGGTGTGCATCCCCGGCGCACCGGGCTCGTTCGCGGCCATCGCGCCCGGCATCCGCCGTTCCAGTTCTTCCAGCGCCGCGGCCGTGTCGAGGTCCGCGGGCGGGATCGGCTCGCCCGGCGGCACCGTGTTGATCATGAAGCGCGAGCCGTCGCGGGGCGGATACCACGACTCGGCGGGACGCGGTGAGCCGTCGTCGGGGAACGCGGGCCGCTCGTCCCGGCCCCACAGCCGGAAGAACGCGCATCCGGGCATCAGTTCCGAGGTGATGGGCTCGACGTCGCGGTCGTCGACCACGCGGGCCCTGCCCTGCGCGTCGTGCCCGGTGACCACTCGGCGGACGGTCGTGTACTCCATTCGATCATTCCTTAGTACGGTGGCGTATGGATACTGCTGCGTATCAATACGCCACCGTATCCTCCCTTCCCGGGCCGGTCAATACGCTCGCGTATCCTGTGTTCCGTGGTGAACGAGTCGACCCGGCTTTCCGCCCAGGACTGGGCGCGAGCCGCGCTGAAGGCGATCGCGGACGGCGGGCTGGCCGCGGTCGCGGTCGAGCCGCTGGCGCGCACGCTCGGCGTGACCAAGGGCAGTTTCTACGCGCACTACCGGAACCGGGACGAGCTGATCGCGGCTGCGCTCACGGAGTGGTCGCGCGGCCACGGTGCGGCCGGTCTCGCCGAGTTCGCGGCGATCGCCGATCCGGCGCGGCGGCTGCGTGAGCTGCTCACCGTCGTCGTGCAGGCCGTCCAGCCGCTGGCTCCGTCGGTGCACCTGAGCCTGCTGGGTGATCGCAACGACCCCCGGGTCAGGGACGCGGTTCGCCGGGTGGACCAGGCCCGGTTGGAGCTCCTGGCCCGTACCTACCGCGAGCTCGGCCTGCCGCCGGACCGGGCGGCGTCGCGGGCGCGGGTCGCCTACGGGGCCATCCTCGGGCTGCAGCATCTGGCGCAGACCGATCCGGATGCTCCACGTTCCGCCGTGCTCGCCGACGAGGCGGTCGCCGTCTTCCTTCCCTGACGGCGGTGCCCCCCGGGAGTCTCCGGGTCAGCCGAGGAGGCGCTCGCGGAGGGTGTCGGTGTCCTCGGTGGTCCAGCCGTGTCCGGAGAGCCACCCGATGGTCCCGCCGTGCTCCTCGTCGATGCGGGCGAGGAACTTCTCCATGATGGCCGCATGGGGCTGGTGGGTGTCGGCCGGGCGGGAGTCGAGGTCGGCGGCGTAGGTTTCGCTGGCGCGGAGCCGGCCCAGGACGGCTTCGAGGCGTTCGCCGGTCTGGGCGTAGTCGGCGACGATCGCCTCGCGGGTGACGCCGGCGACGTCGAGGGCGAGGGCGCAGACGACTCCGGTGCGGTCCTTGCCGGCGGCGCAGTGGACCAGCGCGGCCCCGTCGGTGCGGGTCATGACGCGCAGGGCCGCGACGACGGAGTCGCCGCGGTCGGCGAGGTAGGCGAGGTAGTGGCCGGTCGAGCGGTCCTGCTCGGGGCCGTCGGACGGGCGTTCCTGCCAGGGCAGGGCCTTGGCGACGTCGGCGGCGACGTCGGTGTGGCGGCCGCCCTCGGCGAACAGCGAGAGCTGGTGGATCGTGACCGACGGTACGCGGGTGAGGGGGCCGGGGCCCTCCAGGCGTACTTCGGCGTCGCTGCGCAGGTCGATGACGTTCTTGAGGGCGTAGTCGTCGAGGAGGATCCGGACGTCGGTGACCGAGAGGTCCTGGAGGTTGTCGGAGCGCAGGACGCGCCCGAGCCGTGTGGCGCGACCGTCGGCCGTGGGGAGGCCGCCGAGGTCGCGGGCGTTGACGGCACCGTCCAGTTCGATCCACCGAGAGTCATCGTCCATGACTTGTGACCCTATATGGCTGCCCTGTCCGGACTTTGGCGCAGGGGCCCGGTGTGCCACGGGTGATCGACTTGTCGGATGACAGGGACGGGCCGTACCGGGACCTGGGAGCCAGACGGTGAATGGCTCCACAGCGGGGTGACCCGGAGGCCTCACCGTCCGTAGCTTTCGAGGTGCCTTCTTCCGTGCGTTCCGCGCGAAGTTCCGCCCCCTGCTGAATGGAGTCTCCATGCTCGCGACCGTGTCCGCTCCGTCCCGGCCGTCCGAACGGTCGGCCGGCAGTGATTTCGCGCCGCTGGCGCGGCGCGTCCGCGGCAGCGGGCTGCTGGATCGGCGGCGCGGCTACTACGCGCGGGTGATCGGGTTGAACCTGGCGGCGACGGCGGCGCTGTGGGCCGCGGTCGCGTGGGCGGGGGACAGCTGGTGGACGGTCCTGCTGGGGGTCCCGCTGGCGGTGCTGTCGGCGCG
Source organism: Actinomadura sp. NPDC048955 (assembly GCF_040649435.1). Lineage (NCBI taxonomy): Bacteria > Bacillati > Actinomycetota > Actinomycetes > Streptosporangiales > Thermomonosporaceae > Actinomadura > Actinomadura sp. NPDC048955. The sequence continues at coordinate 68,806 of NZ_JBEZJI010000042.1, read as the reverse complement.
GACGGCGTTCCTGGGGCATGACGCGGGGCACCGGCAGATCGCGCGGAGCGCGCGGGGGAACCGGTGGCTGGGGTTGCTGCTGGGGAATCTGCTTCTGGGGATGGGGCACGGGTGGTGGAACGACAAGCACAACCGGCATCACGCTAATCCGAACCATGTCGGCAAGGACCCCGATGTGGGTGAGGGCGTCCTTGCGTGGACGCAGGAGCAGGCTGAGGGGAAGCGGGGCGCGCTGCGGTGGGTGGCGCGGCACCAGGCGGCGCTGTTCTTTCCGCTGCTGACGCTGGAGGGCGTGAATCTGAAGGTGGGGAGCCTGCTGTTCCTGCGGGGGCGTTCGCGGCGGGACCAGGTTCTGGAGGGTGGGCTGCTGCTGGTCCACGCGGTGGGGTATCTGGCGCTGGTGTTCGCGTTGCTTCCGGTGGGGCAGGCGCTGGCGCTGATCGCGGTTCAGCACGCGGTGTTCGGGGTGCACCTGGGCGCGGTGTTCGCGCCGAACCACAAGGGGATGGCGATGCCGGAGCCGGGGGAGCGGTGGGGGCACCTGCGGCGACAGGTGCTGACGTCGCGGAACGTGCGGGGCGGTGTGGTGACGGACTGGCTGATGGGTGGCCTGAACTACCAGATCGAGCATCACCTGTTCCCGGGTGTTCCGCGGTGCAGCCTGCGGCGGCTGCGTCCGCTGGTGCGTGAGCACTGCGCGGCGGTGGGGTTGCCGTACGCGGAGACGGGGCTGGTGGAGTCGTACCGGTTGGCGCTGGGGCACATGCGGGAGGTCGGGGAGCCGCTGCGTTAGGGCGGGCTATGCTCCGGGCCATGCCCGAGGGACACACGATCCACCGTCTGGCCGCCGAGCATCTGCGGATGTTCGGCGGTCTCGCCGTTGCCGCGTCGAGTCCGCAGGGGCGGTTCGCCGAGGGGGCGCGGTGGCTGGACGGGCGGGTGCTGTCGGCGGCGGACGCGCATGGCAAGCATCTGCTGCTGGGGTTCGACGATGATCGGACGCTGCATGTGCATCTGGGGATCTACGGCAAGTACGCGTTCGGGGAGGGGCCGGCGCCGGCTCCGGTCGGGGTGGTGCGGCTGCGGCTGGAGGGCGGCGGGTGGTACGGGGATCTGCGGGGGCCTAATACCTGCGAGCTACTGGAGCCGGGGGAGGTGAAGCTGCTGCGTGATCGGCTGGGGCCCGATCCGTTGCGCGGGGACGCCGATCCGGAGGCGGCGTGGCGGCGGGTCGGCCGGTCGCGGACGCCGATCGCGGTGCTGCTGATGGATCAGTCGGTGGTGGCGGGGCCGGGGAACATCTACCGGGCGGAGGTGCTGTTCCGGCAGGGGATCGATCCGCGTCTGCCGGGGCGTCTGCTGGGTGCGCGGCGGTGGGCGGCGTTGTGGGACGACCTGGTGGAGTTGATGGCGGCGGGGGTGCGTGCGGGGCGGATCGACACGGTGCGGCCGGAGCATATGCCGGAGGCGATGGGGCGTGCGCCGCGGGTGGACGGTCATGGCGGTGAGGTGTACGTGTACCGGCGGGCGGGGCTGCCGTGTCTGGTGTGCGGGACGGAGGTGGCGACGGTGGAGGTGGCGTCGCGGAATCTGTTCTGGTGTCCGGGGTGCCAGCCGCCGGCCGTGTGAGGGGGGACAGCCCTACTTTTGATCTTGGGGTGTGCCTGATCGTGGGTGGTCAGGTGGCGGTTCTAGCGTTCGGTGATGACTTCGATTCTGGGTGGGCGCCTCGGTGTGGCGCTGGGTGTCGGCGTGTTGCTCATCGCGGGTGCGGCTCCGGCGGTGGCGCGTCCTGCTGGTTCTGTGGAGCGGTTGCGCCGTGACACCGAGGCGATTCACGCTCTGGGCGTGAGTGGTGTGCAGGCTCGGGTGGTCGGGGCTGACGGCCGGCAGTCGGTCGCCGTGAGCGGGACCGCTGAGCTGGCCACGGGGCGTCCGGTTCCTTCTGGCGGTTACTTCCGTATGGCGAGCACGTCCAAGACGCTGGTGGCGGTCGTGGTCCTGCAGTTGGAGGCCGAGGGCAGGGTCTCTCTGGACGACGGCGTCGAGCGCTGGCTGCCGGGGGTGGTGCGGGGGAACGGCAATGACGGCGGGCGGGTCACGATCCGCCAGTTGCTCCAGCACACCAGCGGTGTTCACGACGATCTGCCCGGGTACACGACGCCGGGGGAGTACTACCGGCAGCGCTACGACGTTCATGAGCCCGAGGAGCTGGTGGCTCGTGCGATGGCTCATGCGCCGGATTTCCCGCCGGGGGAGGGCTGGGGGTATTCCAACACCGGGTACGTGCTGCTCGACATGGTCATCGAGAAGGTGACCGGGCGGCGCGCCCACCGGGAGATCGGGGATCGTGTCCTGCGGCGGGCGGGGATGGAGGAGACCCGGTGGCTGGGGACGTCGCCGGCTGTGCCGCGGCCGCATGCCAGGGCGTACCAGCTCTTCGGTCCGGGTTCGCGGGTGGATGTCACTGATCAGGTCACGGTGGATTACGGGAACCTTTCGTGGGTGACGACCACGCGGGATGAGAACCGGTTGTTCCGTGCGTTGCTGGCGGGCCATTTGCTGCCGGGGCGGCAGTTGGCGGAGATGAAGCGGACCGTTCCGGTGAGCGCGGAGGTTGAGCGGCTGTGGCCGGGGGGCCGGTACGGGCTGGGGCTGGTCGAGCGTCCTTTGAGTTGCGGGGGGACGTACTGGAGCCATGAGGGCGGGGACGGCGGCTACATCACGCTGAACGGGGTCACCGGTGACGGGACGCGCAGTGCGGTGGTCTCGATGTCGGAGGCGCGTGGTGACGCGCTGGAGCACGTCGTGGAGCAGGAGGACGCGGCGAGTGCTCTGATCGACCACGCGTTGTGCGGTGGGGGAGCGGGTGCGGCGTGAGCGGGGCTGTGGCCGTGGGTGCTCGTCAGTCCTCGTCGGGGGTGTAGCGGGCGGCGAGGGTGCGGGCGGTGGCGGCGATCATGTCGCGGAGGTGCGGGGGGTCGATGACCTCGACGTCGGCGCCGAGTTTGAGGAATTCGACGTGGGCGTGGCGGACGGATTCGATGGGGAGGGTGGCGTGGACCCAGCCGTCGGGGCCGGGTGGGGTGGCGGTGTCGAGGGCGGCGCGGGCCATGGTGGGCGGGAGCAGGATCTGGGTGCGGGTGAGGCCGTCGGGGGAGAGTTTGACGGTGGCGTGTTCCCGGTAGGTGTCGGCTTCGAAGCGTTCGGCGTAGGTGGCCCAGAAGGCGGCGAGGTCGAAGCCGTGGGGGCGGTCGAAGTGGCCGGGGAGGGCGCGCAGTGTGAGGACGCGTGAGACGCGGTAGGTGCGGGGGTCGTGTGCGGTGTCGGCGGGTGTCTCGGCGGTGCCGGTGCGGGGCGGGTCGCTGGGTGCGGGGCGGGCGATGAGGTACCAGGTGCCGGCCTTGAGGACGACGCCGAGGGGTTCGAGGTGGCGGGTGACCTGCTGGGGGCGGCGCCAGCGGCGGTAGAGCACTTCGATGCGGTGCTGGTTCCAGACGGCGTCGGCGATGGCGTGCAGGTGGGGGACGTCGTCGGGGGTGCGGAACCATCCGGGGGCGTCGAGGTGGAAGCGTTCGCGGATGCGGGAGGCGCGGGTGCGCAGGTCGGGTGGGAGGGCGGCCATGAGTTTGAGTTCGGCGGCGAGGACGTCGCCGAGGCCGAGTTGGGAGGCGGGGCCGGGCAGGGCGGACAGGGTGAGGGATTCGGCTTCGGCGGCGGTGAGGCCGGTGAGGCGGGTGCGGTAGCCGCCGAGGAGGCGGTAGCCGCCGTCGGGGCCGCGGTCGGCGTAGACGGGGACGCCGGCGGCGCTGAGGGAGTCGACGTCGCGGTAGACGGTGCGGACGGAGACTTCGAGTTCGGCGGCCAGTTCCCGGGCGGTCATGCGTTCCCTGGTCTGCAGGAGCAGGAGGAGGGACAGCAGCCGGCTCGCGCGCATGGGTCCAGTGTGCCGGTAGGTGGTGTGGGGGTGGTGCGGGGGTCAGCCGTGCAGGGCGTACTGCATGGGGCGGAACTTGGTGCGGGCTTCGGCGAGTTCGGCGTCGGGGTCGGAGTCGGCGACGATGCCGCAGCCGGCGAACAGGCGGGCGCGGGTGCCGTCGATCTCGGCGCAGCGCAGGGCGATGCCCCATTCGCCGTCGCCGCGGGCGTCGACCCAGCCGACGGGGCCGGCGTAGCGGCCGCGGTCCATGCCCTCGAGTTCGCGGATGAGGTCCATGGCGGTGTCGGTGGGGGTGCCGCAGACGGCGGGGGTGGGGTGCAGGGCGGCGACGACGTCGAGGACGGAGCGGTCGGCGGCGAGGCGTCCGCGCAGGGGGGAGGCGAGGTGCAGGACGTTGGGGAGGGTGAGCAGTTCGGGTTCGTCGGGGACGGTGAGGTGGGCGCAGAGGGGGGTGAGGGCGTCGCGGACCATTTCGGCGGCGTAGCGGTGTTCTTCGCGGTCCTTGGCGGAGGTGAAGAGGCGTGCGGCGCGGGCCTGGTCGTCGGCGGGGGTGTCGCCGCGGGCGGTGGTGCCGGCGAGGACGAGGGATTCGATGTCGCCGCCGGTGCGGCGGATGAGGAGTTCGGGGGTGGCGCCGACCATGCCGGCGCAGGAGAAGGTGTAGCAGCCGGGGTAGCGGGTGGCGAGGCGCTGGAGGAGGACGCGGGCGTCGATGGGGGTGTCGGCGCGGACGGTGAGGTCGCGGGCGAGGACGACTTTGCCGAGGTGGCCGGTGTTGTCGGCGGGGCGGGGTGGTGGGGTGGTGGTGCCGGGGGGTGGTGCGGGGTCGGTGCCGGGGGCGAGGTGGCCGCGGCGGATGCGGTCGACGGCGGTGGCGACGGCGTGCTTCCAGGCGTGTTCGGGGAGGGCGCCGTCGCTCCAGCGCAGGCCGGTGGGGGGTTGGGGCGGGTTGGCGAGGGTGAGGGGGTCGGTGTCGTCGCCGATGGTGGTGAGCCAGGCGCGGCCGTCGCGGCGGCCGAGGATGCGGCGGGGGACGATGAGGGTGGAGTCGGGGGATTTGGGGTCGAAGCCGAAGGTGCCGAAGGCGACGGGTCCGGAGCCGGGGACGTTGACGGTGTCGTCGACGGCGGCGGCGCCGAACAGGTCGTGGAGCATGCGGGCGGCGGCGTCGAAGCGGTCGTGGCCGCCGGGGAGGGTGAGGCGGGCGGCTTCGCCCCAGCCGACGATTCCTTCGCCGTGGCGGATCCAGGCCAGGGCGGAGGGGTGTGGAAGCCGTGCGATGAGGTCGCCCGGGTCGGGGATCGGGGCGGTGCGGACGGTGAGTCGGTCCGGTGCTGTCACGGCGAGCTTCACGTGAGCCACTGTACGCCAGATTTGAACCTGTTCAAACGGGCGGGGTGGCGGTGGGTGGTGAGGTGTGCGCCACACCGGTCCCGGCGGGCGGCCGCGGGGTCTGGTTGCGCGTATGCCCGTCGGTCCCGTCCCCATGCGCGGGGACGGGACGCGGTGGCGCGGGGGTCAGCGGCGGGCGGCGCCGGTGATCTTCCAGGCGGCGGGCAGCAGCCCGGCGGCCAGCAGGACCTTCAGGGCGTCGCCGGCCAGGAACGGTGTGACGCCGAGGTCGAGCGCCTTGGCGAGGTCGACGTGCAGGGCGGCCATCAGGTAGGGGACGCCGGCGGCGTACATGATGGCGGTTCCGGCGAGCATGGTGCCGACGGTGCGCAGCGGGGTGCGGTCGCCGCCGAGCTGGGCGAGGCGTCCGACGGCGGCGGCCGCGGCGACGAACCCGATGACGTAGCCGAGGGTGGGGAATCCGGCGCCGGAGGTGCCGTCGGTGAACCAGGGGACGCCGGCCATTCCGGCGAGCAGGTAGACCAGCATGCCCAGGCCGGCGCGGCCGAAGCCGAGGGCGGCGCCGGCGAGCAGGACCGCGAAGGTCTGCCCGGTGACCGGCACGGGGGTGCCGGGCAGCGGGACCGCGATCTGCGCGGCGATGCCGACGAAGGCGGCGGCGCCGATGACGAGCGCGGTGTCGCGGGCCAGCGAGCCGGGCAGCAGGTCGCCCAGGACGGCGGGACGCCGCCGGGTTGCGTGGGCAGTAGCCACAGATCCTCCCAAAACGGTTGTGTCAGGCCGAAACTTAGCGAACTGCCCTGGCGGGGGTGGACGGCGCGGCCTACAGAAACGGGTGCCCCGGGTTTGTCGCCGCCCGCACGGCGGCGCCGGCGCGCCTCAGCCGGCGGCGGCGCGCGGGTCGCGGGCGAGGTAGACCACGTCGGGTTCGCCGCGCGGCACCGGGACGGGCCGGACCCGCACGGAGCCGAACCGGTCCCGCAGCAGCGCCTCGAACGCCGGTGCGGCGCCCGCGCTCCACACCGCGAGCACGCCGCGCGCCGTCAGCAGCGCGGCGAGGGCGTCCAGGCCGGTGGCGGCGTACAGGCGGGCGTTGCCGGGGGTGACGGTCCAGTCGGGGCCGTTGTCGATGTCCAGGCACACCGCGTCGAAGCGGCCCGCGCCCGGGGCGGTGACGTAGTCGAGGAGGTCGGCGCGCTCGACGGTGACGCGGGGGTCCCGCAGGGCGTCCCGGGACCAGGGCCGCAGCGCGGTGGCGTGCCAGCCGATCACGGCGGGCTCGCGTTCGACGACGGTGACGTGCGCGACGTCGGCGCCGGTGAGGGCCTCGGCGAGGGAGAACCCGACGCCCAGGCCGCCGATGAGGACCCGCGCGGGTGCGCCGGGGCGGGCCGCGGCGGCGTCGAGGGCGGCGCGGACCAGCAGCCGCTCGGACTCGCCGTTGCGGGTGTCCATGAGGAACACGCCGTTGCTGATGATCTCGTAGTCGCCGTCCACGCGGCGCAGCACCAGCTCGCCGCCCAGGCCGGCGGCGCGCTCGACCACCGTCGCCGTGGCGTGTTCCCCGCGTGTGTCCGCAGCCGATCCCATGACCGCACCCTAGCCGCCGCGGGGCCCGGCCCGGGACGATCCCGGTGCGGGCCGGTGCGGGCCGGTGCGGGCCGGTGCGGGCCGGAGGCGTGCGGGGGCTGGGCGGGAAGGGCGGTGTCGGCTACGGTGCCGGGCATGCCCGAGATCGAACCGCCCGGCGGGCTGCTGCCGGGCCGCCGGATCCTGGTCGTCGGCGCGGGGACGCGCCCCAGCGACGATCCCGCCGCGCCGGTCGGCAACGGCCGCGCGATCGCGGTCGCCGCCGCGCGGGAGGGCGCGGCGGTCGCGTGCGCCGACGTCGACGAGCGCGCCGCCGGGCAGACCGCGGCGATGATCGAGGCGGAGGGCGGCCGGGCGTGCGTGGTGGCGGCGGACGTGACCGACCCGGCGGCCTGCGACCGGGTGGTGACCCGGGCGGTCGAGGGCCTCGGCGGGCTGGACGGGGTGGTGTTCAACGCCGGGATCGGCATCGGGTACGGGCTGGCGGGCACGGCGCTGGCCGACTGGGACCGCGTCCTGCACGTCAACCTGCGGGCGCCGTTCCTGGTCGGCAAGGCGGCGATGCCGGCGCTGGAGGCGGGCGGGGCGATGGTGTTCATCGGTTCGCTGGCCGGGACCAAGCCGGGCTCGCGGTCCCCGTCCTATGACGCCTCCAAGGCGGGGCTGACCGGGCTGGTGCGCCACATCGCCGCCGAGGGCGCGCCGCGCGGCGTGCGCGCCAACGTGGTGGCGCCCGGCCTGATCGATACCGTGATGGGGCGCGACGCCTCCTCCGGGAACGGCGACCGCGACCGGGTCGCGGGGCTGATCCCCATGCGGCGGCAGGGCACCGCGTGGGAGGTCGCGGCCGTCGCGGTGTTCCTGCTGTCGGATCGCGCGTCCTACGTCACCGGGCAGGTCCTGCACGTCGACGGCGGCCTGTCCACCCTGCGCTGACCCTGGGGGAGCGGCATGAACGACACCCGTCGCGGGGGCGGGTCCGAGGAGGCGGACGGGGTGGCGCTGCGCCCGGTCGCCGAGGACGACCTGCCGCTCATCGAGCGGCTGCGCACCGACCCGGAGCTGGCCGGGCCGTTCCTGTGGGAGGGTTTCACCGATCCACGCAGGTTCCGGCGCCGCTGGGAGTCCGACGGCATGCTCGGCGAGGAGACCGGGAACCTCGTCGTCGCCCGCGGCGCCGTGTTCTGCGGGATCGTGTCGTACCGGCGCGTGGCGACCACGGCGCGGGCGTGGTGCTGGAGCGTCGGCATCTCGCTGCTGCCCGAGGCGCGCGGCCGCGGCGCGGGAGCGCGGGCGCAGCGGCTGCTGGCCGAGTACCTGTTCGCGCACAGCCCCGCCCACCGGGTCCAGGCCGAGACCGAGACCGCCAACCTCGCCGAGCAGCGCGCCCTGGAGAAGGCGGGGTTCACCCGCGAGGGCGTCATGCGCGGCTGGAGCTTCCGCGACGGCCGGTACCGCGACGAGGTCCTGTACAGCATGCTGCGTTCGGACCTGCACCCGCCGGGGACGGCCCCCGGCTAGCGGGCGGGGGCGGCCTTCACGCGTCGTGGTGGCCGCGGAACGTCGCGCGGTAGGACGAGGGCGACACCCCGATCGCGGCGTGCAGGTGCCGGCGCAGCGACGCCGCGGTCCCGAACCCCGTCCGTTCGGCGACCCGGTCCACCGGCAGGTCGGTCTCCTCCAGCAGCCGCCGCGCGGCCTGCACCCGCTGCGCCGTCAGCCACACCTGCGGCGACACGCCCGTCTCCTGCCGGAACCGGCGCGTGAACGTCCGCACGCTCATCGACGCCCGCGCCGCGAGCCGCGCCAGCGTCACCGGCCGGTCCAGCCGCTCCAGCGCCCACGCCCGCGCCGCGCCCGTCGAGGAGGCCCGCGCGGACCCTTGCGCGGGCGGCACCGGCAGCGCCGTGAACTGTGCCTGCCCGCCCTCCCGGTGCGGCGGCACCACCGTGCGGCGCGCCACGTCGCCCGCCACCGCCGCGCCGTGGTCACGGCGGATCATGTGCAGGCACAGGTCGATGCCCGCCGCCTCGCCCGCCGAGGTCAGCACCGCGCCCTCGTCGACGAACAGCACCGCCGCGTCGACCCGCACCCCGGGGAACGTCTCGGCGAGCCGGCCGCACGACAGCCAGTGCGTCGTGGCCCGCCGCCCCTCCAGCAGCCCCGCCGCCGCCAGCACGAACGCGCCCGTGCACACCGACGCCACCCGCGCGCCCCGCGCCGCGGCCGCCGCCAGCGCGCCCGGCACCGGCCCCTGCCCGGGGCGGCTCTCGTCCAGCACGTGCGACGCCGGCACGACGATCGTGTCCGCCGCCTCCAGCGCCTCCAGCCCGTGGCGCACCGTCACCGCGAAATCGGCGTCCGCGCGCACCGCGCCGGGCCGCACGCCGCACGACACCACCTCGTACAGCGGCGCGCCTTCCGCCGACCGCGCCTGCCCGAACAGCTGGTGGACGATCCCGAGTTCCATCGGCAGCACGCCCTCGCGCACCAGCACCGCCACCCGGTGGATCCCGCCCGCCATGGCCCGATCCTTGCACACCATGGCCGACGGGCCACTCACCGCAGCGACCGCGCCACGGGCAGCATCGACGGCAGACCGACCGACACACCGGGAAAGGAAATCGTCGCCGTGAACGTCCTGTGGATCTTCGCCCACCCCGAGGGCCGCTCCCTCAACGGCGCGCTGCGCGACCACGGCGCCGCCACCCTGCGCCGCGGCGGCCACCGCGTCCGCCACTCCGACCTGTACGCGATGGGCTGGAATCCCGTGGTCGGCGCCGCCGACTTCGGCCACGACCCCGCCGACCGCCTCATCGTTGGCGCCGCGTCCGAACGCGCCCACGCCGCCGGCGTCCTGGCCCCCGACATCCGCGCCGAACACGACAAGATCGCCTGGGCGGACGCGCTGGTCGTGCAGTTCCCCCTGTGGTGGTACGGGATGCCCGCCATCCTGAAGGGCTGGTTCGACCGCGTGTTCGTCCAGGGCTTCGCGTTCGGCGTCACCGGTGGCGACGGCCGCACCCTGCGCTACGGCGACGGCGGCCTGGCCGGACGCCGCGCCCTGGTCGTCACCACCGCCGGTGCCCGCGCCTCCGGTCTGGGCCCCCGCGGCGTGCACGGCGACGCCGAGGACCTCCTGTTCCCCCTCCTGCACGGCACGCTGTTCTACACCGGCATGGACGTCCTGCCGCCTCTGGTCATCACCGGCGCGGACCGCGCCGGCCCCGCCGACCATGCCGCGGCCGCCGCCGCCCTGGACGCGCGCCTGCACGCCCTGCCCACCGCCGACCCCATCCCGTACCGCAGCGAGCACGGCGGCGACTACACCGGCGACCTCACCCTGCGTCCCGAACTGGCCGCCGGCCGCGTCGGCCTCGCCGTTCACCGCCGCCCCTGCCCGGCCCGCTAGGCGGTCGGAGGGGGCGGGCGGGCCGCGCGGGTGCCGGGTCCGCGACGCTGATATCAGGCGAAACGGGACGGTGAGGTATCACACGGGCGTCGGCGTTTCGTGCGTGGCATCCCGGCGCGTGCGTAACAATGGGCCGCTATGGCATGGCGATCCAGGACCCGGCAAGTGGCGGCGGCGTTGACGGCGGGAGCGTCGGCGGGCGCGCTCGCCGCCTGCGGCATCACCGCCTTCGGCGGCACGACCGGACGCGAGGACGGCCCCGCCCGCGACGGCGCCAGGGCCGAATGCCCGGGTGTCCCCGCCCCCGGCGGCGCCAAGGGGCGCCAGCTGCGCGGCATGTGGATCGCCAGCGTCGGCAACACCGACTGGCCCAAGGACCCCAAGGCCTCGCCCGCCGACCAGCGCGAGCAGTTCACCCGCCTCCTCGACACCGCCGCCGCGATGAACATGAACGCGGTGTTCGTCCAGATCCGCCCCAACTCCGACGCGTTCTACGACTCCCCGTACGAGCCGTGGTCGCAGTGGCTCACCGGCACCCCCGGCAAGAACCCCGGCTACGACGTCCTGGCGTTCATGCTCAAGGAGGCCCACGCCCGCAACCTGGAGTTCCATGCCTGGTTCAACCCCTACCGCGTGTCCCGCCACCACGACCTGAAGAAGCTGGCGCCCAAGAGCCCCGCCCGGCAGCACCCCGACTGGGTCCGCAAGTACGGCAAGGGCCTGTGGTACGACCCCGGCCTCCCGCAGGTCCGCGACCTGGCCACCAAGGCCGTCATGGACGTCGTCACCAAGTACGACATCGACGCCGTCCACTTCGACGACTACTTCTACCCCTACCCCGAGGACGGCGACTTCCCCGACGACGCCGCCTTCAAGGCCTACGGCAAGGGCATGAAACGCGCCGACTGGCGCCGCCGCAACGTCGACACCCTCGTGGAGTCGCTGTCGGGCCGCATCCACGCCGCCAAACCCTGGGTCCGGTTCGGCATCAGCCCCTTCGGCGTGTGGCGCAACAAGAGCAGCGACCCCGACGGGTCGCCCACCGCCGCCCTGCAGAGCTACGACGACATCTACGCCGACACCCGCAAATGGATCAGGCAGGGGTGGCTCGACTACGTCACCCCCCAGCTGTACTGGCCCATCGGCGACGCCCGCGCCGACTACGCCGAACTCGCCCCCTGGTGGGCCCGCCAGGTCAAGGGCACCGGCGTCCAGCTCACCATCGGGCAGGCCGCCTACCGCGTCGGCGAGGACGCCACCTGGCGCAAGCCCGCCGAACTGTCGCGCCACCTCACCCTGAACGCCAAGTACCCGCAGATCAGCGGCGACGTGTTCTTCAGCGCCTCCGACCTCGCCGCCAACCGCCGCGGCTTCGCCGCCCGCCTCCGCGACGACCACTACCCCCGCCCCGCCGTCCCGCCCGTCCCCGCCCGCCGCGGCGGGCAGGCGCCCCCGCCCGTCCAGGGCACCACCGCCGCCCCCGCCACCGGCAAGGACGCCAAGGGCGTGAAGGTCACCTGGCGCGCCTCGCAGGGCGCCACCTCCTACGCCGTCTACCGCGTCGAGGGCGCCAAGCCCGGCTGCGCGCCCGTCGACCCCCGCCACCTCATCGCCGACGTCCGCGGCGGCGGCATCATCGACCCCACCGCCAAGCCCGGCCGCTCCTACACCTACTCCGTCACCGCCCTGGACCGCCTCCACCACGAAAGCCGCCCCGGCCGCGGCGCAACGGCCACCGCCCCCGAGGGATAATGATCATGCTCCGTGGGGAGGAACCTGACACCTGACCACCCCCCGGAGGTATGAAGCATGGCGCTGTCGATGGAGGAGCAGCGGATCCTCAGCCAGATCGAGATCCGCCTGAGAGAGGACGACCCGCGGCTGGCCCAGCGCCTCGCCCGCCTCGGCACCCCCCGCGGCCGCCGCGCCCGTACGATCGTCCTCGCAGCCGCCGCCGTCATCATCGTCCTGGCCGCGATCGGCGCCGGAATCGCCGCCGCGATCCTCTAGACCCGGCCCGCCCGGCCCGGCTCCCGCCCGCTCCCACTCCCACCCCCCCGCTCGTGGCAGGTCCGGCGCCGCCCCACGCCCCGAGGCGACCGCGGAGGCGCACGCCGTCTCCGCGGTCACCGCGACCCCGTCCGGCCGGATCAGCGGACGCGGTCGTAGACCAGGGCCAGCTCGCCCAGCTCGCCGGTCTCCCGGCGGCTGAGCGACCACCGGGTGGACGGCAGGCCGTCCTGGAACAGCCGCCCCCCGCCCCCGGCGATCTCCGGCAGCACCATCAGGTACAGCCGGTCGACGAGGTCGGCGGCCAGCAGCGGCTTGATCACGCTGGCGCTGCTGTTGACCAGGATGTCGCCCCCGCCCTCGGCCCGCAGCTCTCCGACGACGTCCGCGGCGGGCGCGTTCACCACACGGGTCCGTTCCCACGGCGCCTCCGCCAGGGTGGTGGACAGCACCACCTTCTCGGTGCCGACCAGCCACTCGGCGTACCCGCGGTCACGCGGGTCGGCGCCGGCGTCCCCGGCGACCGCCGGCCAGAAGCCCATGAAGCCCTCGGCGTTGACCCTGCCCAGCAGCGCCGTCGTAGCGCCCTCGTAGATCCGGGTGAGATGATCGCGCGCCACCTCACTCGTCACATAAGGGACGAACATTCCGAAGTCGGCGGGGCCGCCGGGCCCGTGGTAGCGGCCGTCGAGAGTGAGGGCCAGGTTCGCGGTCACCTTGCGGCCGGTAGTGCCGGTCATTTCATGCTCCTTGCGTCGTCGTCGTTTCCAGTGCCGTGCTCATCCGCCGGCCCCGGATCCGCCGCGGCGAGGACCGCCGCGAGCTTGTCCAGGCTCTGCCCGAAGCCGATCTCGATGCCCGCGACGAAGTCCGCGGACCCGACCGTGCTGCCGGTGATCCGGACCCGGGCGTCCAGGCCGGTGCCGTCGCCCTCGGGACGCAGGCCGAGATCGACGTGGGCGGTGAAGGCCGCCTCCCCGTTCGGCAGCACCGGGGTGGAGCGGTAGCGCAGGCGCTCGCCCGGGCGCGCCTCCTCCACCACGCCCTCGGCGCGCCCGGCGACCGCGTCCACCCCGCCAGCGTCCTCGGCGTCGCGGTACTCCAGCAGCACCCTTCCGCCCGGGCGCGCCTCGAAGACGAGGGCCGACACCCGCAGGTCGTCCGGCGCCCACCAGTCCGCCAGCAGCGACGGCTCGGTGAGATGGCGCCAGACCAGCCCGGGACGCCGCGGCAGCGACCGTGCGAAGGCGAACGCGCGGCCGTCGGCCCACCCCGCCTCCCGCGCGGCGAGCCGCTCCGCGCCGAGGGCGGCCCCGTAGCGGGCGAAGGTCTCGCCCGCGCCGCCGGGCCGGCCGGCGTCGTCGGCGAGGCGGCCGAGCGCCGCCGCCAGGTCGCGCAGCGGACCGGGCCGCAGCGCGTAGACGCGCCGCTGCCCGGCGCGCTGCGAGGTGACGACGCCGGCGCGCTCCAGCGTCTGCAGGTGCTTGGTCGTCTGCGGCTGCCGCGCGCCGGCGAGCTGCGCCAGGACGCCCACCGGCCGCGGCCGCTCGGCCAGCAGGTTCACGAGCCGCCACCGGACCGGATCGGCCAGCGCGCTGAGGATCTCCTCCATGCCCCGAAGCATTCTCCATGACGAATATTCTTGTCAAGGAATACTTGGTGCGAGGTGACGCCGAGGACGGACGAGGAGGCAAGGGGTGCGCTCAAGGAGGCACGGGGCCAAAAGGGGCGAGGCGAAGGGGAGGGCGGGCGTGCCAGGACGGCCTGCCGGGGGCGTGAACGCCAAAGGCCCCGGCGGGATCAACCCGCCGGGGCCTCGGCGTCAAGCCGGTGTGGTGGTCGCCTCACGGCGAAAGGCACAACGAAGCTCCAGCCCGGACCGCATGGGACCGGCGGTATTCCCCGAAGGCATCAGGTAGAGCCCGGGGGACACATGCCACACCGACGCACCCACTCTAGCGGCTCCGCGCCAGTGCCTCCTCCACCGCCACCCCGCACGTGAAGTTCACCTCACCCCGCGGTGAGGGTTGCCTGCGCCCGTGCACCACCCCGCCGGAAGAAGCGTCCACGCATATGAGTCGATGCGGGGAATACGGGGAGACCGGCCGGTCACCCCGCGGGGCCCGCACCCGACCGCACACCGATCGGCGGCCAGACCCGGCACGGACGACCGGCACAGACGAGGAGACGGGTAGTGCGAACCACGGGGACGGGGACCACCAGGCCTGCGGGCGGCGGAACCGGAGAAGACGACGGCGGCGGCGACGGGGGCGGCGCCACGGCGGTCTGGGACCTGGCCGCCGACACCCGCGCCGCGGCACGGGCCCGCGCGCTCACCCGCCGGTCGCTGCGCCGGTGGCGCGTCACCGGCACCGCCGACATCGACGACATCGTCCTCATCGTGGACGAACTGGTCACCAACGCCGTCGTGCACGGCACCGGGCCCGTCCACCTGGCCCTGCGCCTGGAGGCCACCCGGGCCGGAGTGCGCCTCACCGGCGAGATCGGCGACGCCGACCCCCGCGCACCCGGCGTCCCCGCCGGGCCGCCCCCCGTCCTGGACTGGTCCGAGGACGGTCGCGGCCTGCTCCTGGTCGCCTCCCTGGCCACCGAGTTCGGCGCCCGGCCCGCGCCGCCCGGCAAGACCATCTGGTTCACCCGCGACCTCGACCCTCTCGACACCCCCGCCCTCACCGCCGACACGCCCGCCAACTGACCCGACCGGCCGCGGTCAGACCTGCAGGGGGCAGCGGTCCACCACCCACACCTCCTCCTCCCCGGCGCCGGGCGGCAGCGGCGGCTCATCGGTGAGCCGGTCCAGATGCCACTCGATGTGGGCCAGCGGCCCCCGCCAGCCCGCCAGCAGATCGGCCAGCGGACGCGGCGGCCCCGGCGGCCCGTAGGGGCGCGGATCGGGCAGCTCGGCCTCCCACAGCGCGTCGTCGCAGCCGGCCGCCCAGTGCGCCACCGCCTCCAGCACCTGCTGCAGGTCGCGCGCCAGATCGCCCAGCGACCGCAGCGCCATCGCGTCCTGGATCATCCGCTCCCGCGCGTCGTAGGGCAGCTCCCGCCCGAACGCCGGCGGGAACGGCGGAGGGCGGCCCTCCAGCACCGGCTCCTCGCCCGTCGCCGCCGACCGGATCGCGGCCGCCTGCCACCGCGTCCACTCCGCCAGATGCCCCAGCACCCCCCGCAGCGCCGCCGCGCCCGACCCGCCGCCCCGGACCTCCGCGGCCGCCTCCCGCAGCCGCGACCGCACGAACTCCAGCCGGTCCAGCGTCCACGCCCGCGCCCGCGCCGCGGCCGCCGGGGCCCGCGGACCCGCCTCGGCCGCCGGGCGCGGCACCGGCACCCGCAGCGCCGCCAGCAGGTCGTCCAGATCCCGCACCTCCGCGCCCCGCCCCGACAGCACCGCCGCCCCGATCCGGTCCAGCCGGAACATCCGCGGCCCGTCGCGCATGCGGCACCACCCCACCAGGTACTCCCCGTAGGGGGCCACGACCAGGCCGTGCGCCTCCACGTCGCGGAAGCTGCGCGCCCCCGCCTGGTCGGTGTAGGCCAGCCGCACGACCCGGCGGGCGCGGACCGCCTCCACGAGCGTGTCGTGCACCGGACCCAGCAGCGACCCCACCTCGCCCAGCGGCTCGCGCGCGGCGGGCTCCGGCAGCGCGTAGCCGCGGCCCTTGCGGGCCCGCACCGGCAGCCCGCCGTGCGTCAGCAGCTCCAGGTCGCGGCGCACGGTCCGCCCGCTGACCCCCAGCCGCGCCGCCAGCACCGCCGCGTCCAGCGGCTCGGGCGAGGCCGCCCGCAGCTCCGCGACGAGCGCCAGCAGCCGATCCACGCGGTCCACGCACCCATCGTGACCCCGCCCGCGAGCGATTCACCCACCCGCAGGGGCTTAAAACCCTTACCGGCGCGGGGTTTCGGGCCCGCGCCGGGCGCGGGCCCGGGGGTCAGCGGCCCGACAGCTCCGCCGCCAGGCCCTGGAAGTCGGCCGCCGTCAGCGACAGCGCGCTGCCGATCGCCTGCGTGGCCTCCGCGCTGCCCAGATGCCGCGTCGCGGCCCGGTCCAGGTAGGCCTCCACGAGCCGCGCCCCGGCGAGCCGGCCCCGCGGGCGCAGCGAACCCACCTCGCGGTTCACCACCTCCCACGCGTCCGAACCCAGCCGCAGGCTGCGCTCCTCGGCCAGCAGCCGCACCAGCGCCGCGCGCGCCGGCGTCTCCGACAGGTCCGGCAGCCGCACCGCCCGCAGGTCCGTCACGAGTTCCGGCGAGGCCGCCGACAGCTCCCCGACGCGGTCCGGCTCGCACGTGCCCAGCAGCGCCGTGTCGTTCACGCCCTCCAGCCGCGTCCGGTACAGCACCGACGCGTAGGCCGGGCCCTGCGACTCGTCCAGGATCAGCCCGTCCAGGCCGTCCAGCAGCAGGACGTGGCCCGCGTGCTCCTCCAGCGCCGCGCGCAGCCCGTCGGGCCCGTGCTCGCGCAGGTCCTCGGCGTGGACGGCGTGGACCTCGCCACTGGAGGCCTCCACCTCCGCCAGCGCCCGCGCCACCATCCGCGCCAGCCGCCGCTGCCCGCTGGAGGGCGCGCCGATCAGCAGCAGCGCCGGCGCCGACGCGCTCGACACCTCCTGCCCGCGCAGCCGCCGCGCCCACTTGCCGCGCCGCCGCACCTCGGTGACGACGCGCTCGATGTCGTCGGCGCCGCACAGGAACCGGACCCCGTAGGCCTCGGCGACCTGCGGGGCCTGCTCGGCCACGGGCGCGGGCGGCAGCGGGGGCGGCGGCTCGGGCACCGGCGCCGGGGGCGGCGGCAGATCCGCGTGCGGCGCGGGCGCCGGGACGGGGGAGGGCCGTGCGGGGGCCGGCGGCGCGCCGGATCCGGGCCACGCCGGGCCCGGGTCGAGCTGGGTGCGGAACGCGTCGGTGTCCAGCTGCGTCTGGTGCGGCTCCGACGGCCACACCGGCTCGGGGACCGGCTCGCTCACCGGCGGCCGCTCGGGGGCCCGGTCCTGCGCCGGGGCGGGCGGCTCGGGCGCCGGGGGAGGCGGGATCCGCGGCGGCGGCACGTCCGACCCGAACGGGTCCGGCGACGAAGCGGGCGGCGGCAGGGCGAGCGGCGGGGCGGCGGGCTCGTGGCGGTGCTGGTCGGTGCGGTGCTGCTCGCCGTGGGGCTGGTCGGGCGGGCCCTGCTCGTGGCGGGAGTCCCGCTCCGCCTGCGACCCCGGCGGGGGCGGCGGCGTGTACCGGAAGGGCGGTTCCAGCGAGGCCGGGGCGGGCGGTTCGGGCGCGGCGGGCGGGGGCACCGGCGGGGCGGCCGGGGGAGGGGCGGGCGCCACCGCCGGCGGCGGGCCCGGGGCCTCCTGCGCCGGCTCGGGCACCGGCGCGACCGGCTGGTCGGCGCCGGTGGCGGCGCGCTCGGCGGCCATGTGGGCGCGGGCGGCCTTGATGATGTCCCACGCCGACAGCTCGTCGGTGGAGGGCGGGGTGTGCATCGCCGGGGACGTCAGCTCCGCCGCGACCGCCTGCGGGACGGCGAACCCCGTCGCCGGAGGCGGCACCTGCGCCAGCCGGCACCACGTCAGCCCGAGGGTGTAGCTGGTGGCCAGCAGCGCGGCGAGGGCGTCGGAGTCGTCGCTGCGGAGCGCGTCGGGAAGGCGCCCGTCGCGCGGCCACAGCGACCGCAGCGGGTTGGCCGGATCGGTCAGGACCGCCTGCAGCGTGCGGGCGCTGTCGGCGTCCAGCCAGTGCTGCAGCGCCTGCAGCGCGCCCGGCGCGGCCTGCAGGTCGGCGGCCAGCACCGCGATCCCGGCGCGGCGGACCTCGTCGTGGCTGCGTCCCGCCGCGGCCGGGCGCGGCCCGGTCAGCCCCGCGACGATCTCCTGCAGGTCGTACAGGGCCAGGCGCAGGTACTCCCCGGGCGCGGTGTCACGGACCATCGGGGTGGCGAACTCGGCGGGGCAGCGGCGCCGCCACTCCTGCAGGATCGCCTCGGGCCCGTACCGGACGGTGGCCATGTCCTGGTTGACCATCCGCAGCGACGCCGCCGTCACCGCGGCCAGCGCGTCGGCGCCGGGGCGGAACCGCGGGTCGGCCTGGAGCCCGGCGGCGACCTCGTACATGACACGGGCGATGTGCGCGGCGCCGCCGCCGTCGCCCGCGCCGAGCCGGTGGACGTAGTAGCCGGCCAGGGTGGCGAAGTCCGGCGGCATCATCCAGTGCAGGTGCTCGGCCGAGGTGGTCAGGAACGGGATGAACGACTCGATCAGGGGGTGCTCGGTCAGCACCACCGGGGACCCCGCGCACCACAGCAGTGCGCCCCACGCGGCGGCGACGGTGCTGGGCGTGCCGGGCTGGAACATCGGGTCGCGCTGGGTGAACTGCTGCGGGTTCACCGCCAGCGCGGTGGTCAGGGCCTGGGAGATGCGGGCGACGACGGCGGTGTCGGGGACGGGCCCGAGGAACCCCAGCGGCGCCACGCGCCCGGCCGACAGGTCCGGGCCGGTGGGGAACAGCTGCGGCGGGACGGGCGGCGTCCCGGCGCCCTGGGGCGCGGGGACGGCGACGCGGCGGTCCTCGAACTGCGCGGGGGGCGGGCAGGGGTGCCAGGTGCCGTCCAGGCCGCACCGGTACCAGCGTCCCCACGCGCCGTACAGCCACCACTCGCCGGCGCCCCACAGCATCCGCGCGGTGATCTGCGCCGCCCGGTCGGCCGGCTGGGCGCTCTGCCACCACGGTGAGGCCACCAGCTCGCGCACGTTGCCCTCGACCGAGGCGAACAGGTCGCCGCTCGGGCCCCCTCCGGTTCCGCCGGGCCCCGCCCCGGCCGACTGCCAGCTCATCCGGCGAATAGTAGTAGCAGCGGGCGTCACGTCCGGCATCGCCCGCATTACGGGCCGGTATCCCGCCGTCGACGTGTAAGGAGCGTTATGGCAGGATGCTCATTAGCCCGCCGGGGAGCGGGCTCGGCGGCACACCGCACGACCCGGGGGTGAGGATGGACGGCGCCGCACGTACCCGCGCCTGGGGCCTGGCCCTGGCGGTGCTGTCCTCGGTGTGCTTCGGCGCGTCCGGGCCGTTCGGCAAGGCCCTCATCGAGGCCGGTCTCAGCCCCCTGCAGGCGGTGTGGCTGCGCATCGCGGTCGCCGCGCTGGTCCTGGCGCCGCTGCCGTTCCTGCTGCGCGGGCGCGCCGCCGCCCGCGGCCTGCGCCCCCACCTGCCCGCCCTGGCCGTGTACGGCCTGACCGGCGTCGCCGGATGCCAGGCGTTCTACTTCGTGGCCGCCTCCCGCCTTCCGGTCGGGGTGGCGATCCTGCTGGAGTTCAGCGGCCCCGTCATCGTGCTGGCGTGGCTGCGGCTGGTGCGCCGCGCCCCCGTGCACCGCACCGCCGCCGCCGGCGTCGCGATCGCCATGGTCGGCCTCGCCCTGGTCGTGCAGGTGTGGACGGGCCTGTCGCTCGACCCGATCGGCCTGGCCGCCGGGCTCGGCGCCGCCGCCTGCCAGGCCAGCTACTTCCTCATCGTCGACCGGCTGGCCGGGAAGGTCGACCCCGTCGTCATCACCTCCGCCGGCGCCGTCGTCGCCGCGCTCGCCCTCACCACGCTGGCCGCGCCGTGGACGCTGCCCTGGCAGGTGCTGCCCGCCCCGGTGCCCGTCGCCGGGCACGCCGCGCCCGGCTGGGCGCTGGTCGCCTGGATCGGCCTGGTCAGCACCGTCCTGGCCTACCTCGCCGGCGTCGCCGGGCTGCAGCGCCTGTCGGCGCAGGTCGGCGGCGCCATCTGCTACACCGAGGCCGTCGCCGCCGCCCTCATCGCCTGGGCCGTCCTCGGGGAGCGCCTCACCGCCGCGCAGATGACCGGCGGCGCGATCGTGCTGGCCGGCGCCTACATCGCCCAGCGCGCCACCGTCGCCAACCCCGAGGTCCTCAACGCCGCCGCCGTCCCCGCGCACCGCCCGCCCGGCACCGCGCAGAGCGGCGGAAAGAGCGGTCGGACGGGCGGCGAGACGGGCCCGCAGGCCCGGCCCGCCGCCCTGCCCCGGTGACCGGGCCGGATCAGGCGTTCTCGCGGCGGAACCGCCGGGCGCCCAGCGCCACCGACGCCACCAGCAGCGCGACCGCCACCAGCGCCCCCTCCGCGACCGCCGCCGTCGCGTAGTCGCCCAGGAACGCCGCCCGCGCGGCGTCCACCATGTACCGGAACGGCGTGAACCGCGACACCACGTCCAGCCACCCCGGCGCCAGGCTCATCGGCAGCAGGATCCCCGACAGCAGCATCAGCGGAAGCGTCACCGACGACAGGATCGGAGCGAACGCGTCCTCGCTGCGCGTGCGCAGCGCCACCACGTAGGACAGGGACGCCACGCTCACCGCCAGCGCCACCACCAACGCCAGCCCGACGACGATCCCGCCCACCGGGGCCCGCAGCCCCAGCGCCAGCCCGACCGCCACGACCACCGCGCCCTGGAACGCGACCACGACGGTGTCGCGCAGCACCCGCCCCAGCAGCAGCGCGGTCCGGCTCGCCGGGGTGACCCGCAGCCGCTCCACCACCCCCGACCGCAGGTCCGCGATCAGCCCGAACCCCGCGAACCCCGCGCCGAACAGCGCCAGCTGGATCAGCACCCCGGGCACGAACACCTGCCAGGCGCTGCCCGCGCCGAACCCGCGCACGTCGACCAGGTCCGACAGCAGCGGCCCGAACAGCACCAGGTACAGCAGCGGCTGCACCGCGCCGAACACCACCGCGACCTTGCTGCGCAGCGTCTGCCGCATGGAGCGCAGGAAGATCAGGCGGGTGTCGGACGCGACCCGCCCGAGGGCGGCGACCCGTCCGGGCGCCGCGGCCCGCCCGAGGGACGCGGACTCTTCATAAGACATGGACTCTTCATAAGACATGGGGGGACTCCTCGGTTCAGGCCGCGTCGCGCAGCGAGCGGCCGGTGACGGTGAAGAACACGTCGTCCAGCGTGGGACGGGCCAGGTTCAGCGACGCCAGCTCCACCCCCGCGCCGTCCAGCGCGCGGATCAGGGACATCAGCGCCGTCTCGCCGTCCTCGACGGTCAGGCGCAGCGTCCCGCCGGACACCGCGGCCTCGCGGACGGCCGGATGCGCCGCCAGCGCCTTGCGGGCGCCCTCGACGCCGGCGGCCTCGGCCAGCTCCACCGTGACGACGTCCCCGGCGACGCGGCGCTTGAGCTCGGCGGGCGTGCCCTCGGCGACGATGCGGCCCCGGTCGATGATCAGCAGCCGGTCGCACAGCGCGTCGGCCTCGTCCAGGTAGTGCGTGGTGAGGAACACCGTCGCGCCGTCCCGGTCGCGCATGGCGCGGATGTGGTCCCACAGGTTGCCGCGGCTCTGCGGGTCCAGGCCCGTGGTCGGCTCGTCCAGGAACAGCAGCGGCGGGCGGTGCACCAGCCCGAGCGCGATGTCCAGGCGGCGGCGCTGCCCGCCCGACAGCGACCCCGCCGGGCGCGGCTCCAGGCCCTCCAGGTCCAGCCGCGCGCACAGCTCCGCGATCCGCGCGGACCGGTCGCGCACCCCGTACAGGCGGGCCTGCAGGTCCAGCTCCTCGGCGACCGGGACGCCCGGGTCGGCGCCGCCGCCCTGCGCGACGTAGCCGATCCGGCGCCGCACCGCCGCCGGGTCGGCGCGCAGGTCGTGGCCGGCGACGGTCGCGGTGCCCGCCGTCGGCGCCAGCAGCGTCGTCAGCATCCGCAGCGTCGTGGTCTTGCCGGCCCCGTTGGGGCCGAGGAACCCGACGATCTCGCCGGGCGCGACCGACAGGTCCACGCCGCGGACGGCCTCGACCGTCCCGTGCCCGCCGGTGAAGGTGCGGGCGAGCCCGCGAGCCTCGATCACGTTGACCTCCCTCAGAACGATGGCCGCTAGCGTAACCCCAAATTTGCAGTCACACCAAGTTTTCAGTCACACCAGTGAAGGTATATTCCTGTGCATGGCTGAGGACCACGTCCCCGACGCAGCGCCGGAACTCGGACTGCGGGAACGCAAGAAGCGCGAGACGCGGCGCCGCATCGCCGACATCGCCACCGGCCTGTTCATGACCCGCGGGTTCGACAACGTCACCATCGCCGACGTCGCCCGCACCGCCGACGTGTCGGTCAACACCGTCTTCAACTACTTCAGGACCAAGGAGGACCTGTTCTTCGACCGGCAGGACGAGATCATCGAGGCCGCCGGGCGGGACTTCCGCGACCGCCGCCCCGGCGAGGGCGCCGTGGCGCTGTTCCGCCGCCGCTTCTTCGAGGGCCTGGACGCCCGCGCCTTCCAGACCGCCTTCCACGAGGGCGCGGAGGTCTGGACCCGCACCGTCCGCGACAGCCCCGCCCTCATGGCCCGCCAGCGCGAGATCGGCCGCCAGGCCCAGGACCGCCTCGCCGACCTGCTCGCCGAGGCCACCGGCGCCGGCCCCGACGACATCGCCCCCCGCGCCGCCGCCGCCATGATCTTCGCCGTGCAGAACACGCTCGTCGAGCAGATCGCCGACCGCAAGACCGCGGGCGAGACCCTCCAGGAGATGGCCGAGGACGTCTACGCCGCCGCGGCCCGCGCCTTCGACCTGCTCGAACACGGCCTCGGCCACTACGCCGCCGCCCCCGCCGGCACCACGGCCGGCACCACGGCCGACACTCCGGACGACCCCCGGGCCGACCCCGCTGCGGGCACCGGCGTCGAAAGCCCGGCCGCCGGAAATTGAGTGTCGGCCCACCGCAGATCATTCCTAGACTTCATGGTTGCGGAGGCCAACAACCATGGACACCCCCACGCTCCTTGCCCACCTGCACCACCACGACACCGCCCTGAGCCTGCCCCGGGGCGCCTGCCTGCGCTGGGACGACGCGGACCTGCACCGCGCCGCGCACACCGGCGACCCCGAGGGCTACGCCCTGCTCGGGCTGGCACCCGGCGTGCGGCCCTGGCAGCGCGCCCGCGTGCTGCTGCAGATCCTGGCCGCCTCCCAGGCCGGCCTGGACGACCGCGCCCGCGCCGTGCAGGCCCGCGTCGCCCGCGTCCTGACCCTGGGCCTGCCGCCCGCCCACGTCATCACCGTCCTGCTCGCGCTGCGGCGGCTGCGCGCCAACCACAAGCACACCACCCGCACCGCGCTGCGGTTCGTCCTGGAGCACCCCGCCGCCGACGCGCTCATCGCCGCGCGCCGCCCCGCCCTGCGCGACTGCTTCGAGCACGCCCTCGGCGCCGCCACCGCCCGCGGCTGCGCCGGCCGCATCGCCGGCGGCGACACCGCCTCGGACTACCTCCAGCGGCGCCTGCTGCGCTTCCTCACCGACCCCGCCGCCGCGCCCGCCCGCGTCCAGGCCCTCTACGACGCCGGCAAGGCCGCGGCCGCCACGCCCGGCGGCGACCACGCCGCGGTGGGGGAGCCGGTGCTGCCCGTCGACCCCGCCCGCCAGCGGCCCGCCACCATCACCGCCACCAACCGCGGCGACATCGCCGCCACCCTCGTCCACCTCTACCGGGGCGGGCCGTCCGAAGACCTCTACGCCGCCCTCGGCCGCTACGTCGGCGCCGCCGCCGCGGCGTTCCCCCGCTTCACCGGCACCGTCGCGCTCGTCCTGGACGCCTCGGCGTCCATGCGCGGCTACGGCGACCGCGAATGGGCCGCGCTGTCCCAGGCCGCCGCGCTGCGCATGGTGCTGTCGCAGGTGTGCGCCCGGCTGGAGGTCATCGAGACCGGCGGCGACGAACGCGCCCCCCGCGGCGCCACCGACCTCGCCACCGGCGTCCTGGACGCCCTGGGCGCCGGCCCCGACCTGGTCGCCGTCGTCTCCGACGGCTACGAGAACGTCTTCCCCGGCGACCTGGCCAAGGTCGTGGCGAGCCTGCCCGACGCCGGCGTCACCACCCCCGTGGTGTTCTGCCACGCCCTGTTCACCGGCAGCGACGACCTGACGCTGCGGCGCCCCGCCCCGTCCCTGCCGCAGCGCGGCTTCTGGCACCAGGACGACTTCGCCGAACTGCTGCCCTGGATGTTCGGGCACTGCGAGGCCGGCGCGCCCTGGCTGCGCGCCGCCCTGCACGACCGCCTGGACGCCCTCGACCGGCAGGCCGACACCCTCACCGCCCGCATCGCCGCCTGAACCGCCCACCCGCGCCGCGCCGCCCACACGCGACCCGCAACGCCCGATGCACGCCCGCCGCACGCCGACACCGTCCCGAAGGGAGCACCGCATGACCCAGATGACGGCGCTCGACACCCTCGTCCCCGGCCCCCTCAGCCTCGCCGGGCACCGCCTGGGCACCCCCCAGCAGGCCGGCGCGCTCACCATGGTGCCCATCTCCGGGCCCGCCCACCGCGGCTACGTCCCGCCCCGCACCGGACTCAAACTGACCCGCGTCGCCGGCTACGGGCAGGTCGAACTGTCCAACCGCGCCGACTCCGGCGTCGCCATCGTCCCCCTGCACATCGGCTACATCCAGGACCGCGCCCAGAACCACGCCCTGTGCCGGTCGGCGTTCCTGGCCCCCGGGCAGACCGTGCGCTTCGACGACGCCTGCTGCGTCCAGCAGAGCCAGGGCGGCCTCCTCAGCGAGCGCGACCAGTGGTTCTTCGTCCTGCCGCTGGAACTGCGCGCCCGCGCCCTGGACCTGCGCGGCGTCGCCGGCTACAGCAAGCTGTGGGACGACATCGCCGCCCTCAACGCCCGCCACGGCCTGCCCCGCCGCGGCCACCTGGAGCAGATCCTGTCCCGCAAGCGGGCCGTGCTGACCCAGTTCCAGTCCCGGCTGGAACCGCAGCCCGCCCAGCTCGGCGCCCTGTTCTTCGTCTCCGGCCGCTTCGCCGGCCTGGAGATCGCCCCCGACCCCCGCTACTTCGCCGAGATGTGGACCGCGCTGGTCTGCTTCGCCTACGGCGTCGCCGCCTGGCACGCCGAACCCGCCCCGCCCGGCCCCGGCACCGCCCCCTACGACCTCGCCCCCCGCGACGGGACGTCCTACCAGGGGACGCCGTACCAGGCCGCCGGGCTCGCCGGGCTGCGCGCCGCCCTGGACCGCGACCGCTCCGTCCGCCTCACCGAGATCGGCGGCTGGCTCGCCGACGCCCCCACCGGCCCCGTCGAACTCCGCGAAGAGGAGCGCTACCTCGACGTGCGGCTGTCCACCGTCACCGCCCCCCACCTGGCCGGGCAGATCGTCACCGACGGCGACCGCACCGTCTACGCGTCCCTGTTCGCCCGCTGACCGCCCGCCCCCGGCGCCCCCGAGAAAAAAAGGGGTTGCCCCGGGGGCGCGGCGCCCGGTTGAATCAGAACCGCGGGAACTGTGCCGGGCACGTCAGGCCGAACCCCGATTCCAAATCCGGGAAACGCGCGATGCTCGAGACATCGTCAAAGCGATTGTGAACCTGACGAGGCGCCGGCCGCCTGTCCCGCCGTTCCGTCCAGGTAAGGCTCCAGAACCGACCTCACCTGCGGCGGCATCTCCTTCTTGGCCTTGGACTCCGGGTCGATGAACACGTGCCGCACCTCCCCGTCGGCGATCAGCCGTCCCTCCACCCGGAACACCGGACGCACGATCATGCTCGTCGTCCCCAGATGCGCCACCGGCATCGACACCTCCAGCAGATCGTCGAACCGCGCGCCCTCCCGGAACCGGATCCGCGCCTCGGCCACCACCAGGTCGTAGCCCTGCTCCACCATTCCCGCCCAGTCGCCGAACAGCGCCCGCCACATCTCCGTCAGCGCCACGTCGTAGAAGAACAGGTAATGGCCGTTGAACACCACCCCCTGCTGATCGCACTCGCTGTACCGGACCCGCAGCCCATGCGCGAAGATCTCACTCATACCCGGCATTGTGCACGTCGCCGGACGCGCCCGGGCCCCGCCGCCGCAGCACCAGCCACCGGCCGCCCAGCCCCACCGCGAACATCACCGCCCCCGCCAGCACCGACGTCCACGGCAACGCCGCCACCAGGACCACGCACCCGGCGGCGCCGAGCACGTTCAGCGCGCGCGGCCAGCGGCGGTCCCGCGCCGGCTGGGTGAACGCGC
The DNA here is from genome assembly GCF_040649435.1 of Actinomadura sp. NPDC048955. Classification (NCBI taxonomy): domain Bacteria; kingdom Bacillati; phylum Actinomycetota; class Actinomycetes; order Streptosporangiales; family Thermomonosporaceae; genus Actinomadura; species Actinomadura sp. NPDC048955. The sequence goes on along the minus strand of NZ_JBEZJI010000042.1, from coordinate 42,471 downwards.
TCGCGTTGGCGACCGCGTAGTACACCAGGACGCCGAACGAGGAGAACCCGATCACCCCGCGCAGGTCCACCGCCGCCACCAGGCCGCACACCACGACCGCCACGGCGACCTCGGCGTGGTGCGGCACCCGGTACCGGGGATGCACGGCCGCCAGCCACCCCGGCAGGTCGCGGTGCCGCGCCATCGCCAGCGACGTGCGCCCGATCCCGGCGATCAGCGCCAGCAGCGCCCCCAGCGACGCCAGCGCGGCGCCCGCCCGCACCACCGGCGCCAGCGCCCCGGCCCCGGCCGCCTCGACCGCCGCCGCCAGCGGCGCCGCCGCGCCCGCCAGGACCCGCGGACCCGCCGCCAGCAGCGCCGCCGCCCCCACCACCAGGTACACCGCCACCGCGATGAACAGCGCCACCGGGATCGCCCGGGGGATCGTGCGCTCCGGGTCCCGCACCTCCTCGCCCATCGTCGCGATGCGGGCATAGCCGGCGAACGCGAAGAACAGCAGCCCCGCCGCCTGCAGCACGCCGTAGACGCCGCCCTCGCCCACCGCCGCCCACCCGCCCAGACGCGCCGCGCTCGCCTGCCCGCCCACCGCGATCCCCGGCACCACCACGGCCAGCGCCGACAGGCTGGCGACCACCAGCACCCGCGTGAGCAGCGCCGTCCTGGTCACGCCCCGGTAGTTCAGCGACGCCAGCGCCACCACGGCCGCCGCCGCCACCACGCGGCGGACCCACCCGGGACCCGGCACCGCATACGAGGCGAAGGTGAGCGCCATCGCCGCGCACGAGGCCGTCTTGCCCACCACGAACCCCCACCCCGCCGCGAACCCCCACCACGACCCCAGGCGCTCACGCCCGTACACGTAGGTGCCGCCGGACGTCGGATAAACCGCCGCCAGCTGCGCCGAGGCCGCCGCGTTGCAGTACGCGACCACCGCCGCGACCACCAGCCCCACCAGCAGACCCGTGCCCGCCACCCGCGCCGCGGGCCCGAACACCGCGAAAACGCCCACCCCGACCATCGACCCGAGCCCGATCAGCACCGCGTCCCCGGTGCCCAGCCGCCGCGCCAGCGCATCGCCACCACCGGACGCCTCGCCCGCGCCCTGCCCGTCTCCACCAGGCCCGTCCTCAGCAGGCCCGTCCTCAACAGGCCCGCCCGCACCGGACGCCGCCGTCTCGGGCCCGCTCCGGTTCCGGCGCCGGAACGCCATCGCCCACCCCCGCCTATTCCATCAAACTCATTTGATGTATCGTCCGGGCATGGCGTCACCGAGTCAAGCCGCCCCGGCGTTCGTGCGGCTGGCCGCCCACCCGCTGCGCTGGCGGCTGCTGACCGCCCTGGCCGACGGCGACCTGCGCGTCCGCGAGCTCACCGACCTGGCCGCCGCGCCGCAGAACCTGGTCTCCTACCACCTGCGGCTGCTGCGCGACGGCGGCCTCGTCACCGCCGCCCGCAGCAGCCACGACGGCCGCGACAGCTACTACCGCCTCGACCTGGACCGCTGCGCCCACGCCCTCGACGGCGCCGGAGCCGCCCTGCACCCGGCGCTGCGATGCGCGCCCGCGCCGCCGCGGCTGCCCGACGACCCCCGGCTCCCCGACGGCCCCGAGCGCCGGGCGGCCCCGGCGGTGCTGTTCGTGTGCACGGGCAACAGCGCGCGCTCACCGATCGCCGAAGCCCTCCTGCGCCACCACTCCGCCGGCCGCGTCGCCACGGCCAGCGCCGGCACCCGTCCCAAGCCCGAGATGCACCCCCGCGCCGTCCAGGTACTGCGCGAGCGGTACGGCATCGACATCTCCGGGCAGCGGCCCCGCCCCCTGGACGCCCTGCGCCGCCGCTTCGACCGCGTCATCACCCTGTGCGACAAGGCCCGCGAGGCCCGTCCCGACCTCGGCGACCACGCGCGGCACGCCCACTGGAGCACACCCGACCCGGCCGCGGCGGCGCCCGACGGGCTCGCCGCCTTCGGCCGGGTGGCGGCCGACCTCGACACCCGCGTCCGCCACCTGCTGCCCCTGCTCGCCCAGATCCCGCAAGCCACCCAGACGACGGAGGCACGCCCATGACCGGACCCGAGAAGTACGCAGGCGTCCGCTACCTCGTCGACGACGTCAAGGCCGCCGTCGACTTCTACACCACCCACCTCGGCTTCACCGTCAACCTCGACGCGTCGCCCGCCTTCGCCGACGTCGTGCGCGGGCCGCTGCGCCTGCTGCTGTCGGGACCGGCCAGCTCCGGCGCCCGCGCCACACCCGCGGACGCGGCCGCCCCCGGACGCAACCGCATCCACCTGATCGTCGACGACCTCGACACCGAGATCGCCCGGTTGCGCGGCGCGGACCTGGCCTTCCGCAGCGACCTGGTCACAGGGCCCGGCGGGCGCCAGATCCTGCTCGCCGACCCCGCCGGAAACCTGGTCGAACTCTTCCAGCCCGCATAAGCATCGCTTCTGAAAGCCAGAAGAACCATCTCTTGGACTTCTCGACCCGGGGTGACCACGATGGGAGGTGACAGCACACACGACCTGGGGGAAGCCATGACGCAGTACGAGAAGGCCTTGCGGCCCGAGGACATCACCCGCCTGTTCGTCGAACGGTCCAACGCCGGCGACGCCGCCGGAGTCGCCGCCCTCTACGAGCAGGACGCGGTCATGGCCTACCCGCCCGGCTCCCAGACCGTGGGGCGCCAGGCCATCCGCGAACTGTGGGAGAAGGTCCTGGCCGCGCGTCCCCGCTTCACGCCCGAGGAGCCGCTGCCCACCCTGATCAGCGGAGACCTCGCCCTCACCTCCACCCCGCCCAGGGACGGGGCCGGAGCGCGCGCGCAGGTCGCCCGCCGCCAGCCCGACGGCAGCTGGCTGCGCGTCCTGGACCAGCCCGAGTTCGTGACGCCCCCCGGGACCGGCGCCTAGCACCCCGCCCAGATCGGATAGTCGACATACCCGCGCGCGCCGCCGCCGTAGTGGGTGCTCTCGTCGCCGCGCGCCACGGCATGGCCGAGCGCGAACCGCGCGACCAGATCGGGATTGGCGATGAACGGCCGCCCGAACGACACCGCGTCGGCGATCCCCGCCTCGACCACCGCGTTCCCCGACACCCGCCCGAACCCGTGATTGGCGACCAGGGCTCCGTCGAACAGTTTGCGGTAGCGGGCGAACTCCTCGAAGTCCGGCACCGCGCCCGGCCCGGCCACGGCCCGCCCGCGCAGGTGAAGGTAGGCTAGGGGACGCGTGGCGAGCTCCGCGACCAGGGCGTCGTAGGCGGCGAGCGTCGCCTCGTCGGCGGTGTAGGGGTAGCCGGCGCGGCGCGCCCGGGGCGAGGTGTCGTGCACGGTCCAGTACGGCGACAGCCGGACCCCGGCGCGGCGCCCGTCCCACTCCGCCGTCACCGCGTCCACGACCTCCAGCAGCAGCCGGCCCCGGTCGGTGCCGTAGGCGTCGGCGCGGCGGTTCAGGCGCGGGTTCAGGAACTGCGCGATCAGGAACGTGCCGTTCGCGGCGACCTCCACCCCGTCGAACCCCGACCGCCGCGCCCGCGCGGACGCCGCGCCGTACTCGGCGACCGTCTCCTCGATCTGCGCGCGGGTCATCTCCACCGGCGTGACAGTCGCCTTGGGGCCCGCCGCCGTCCACGACACCTCGCCCGGATCGACCGCCGACGGCCCCGCGGGCCGCGCTCCGCCGCGGTGGTCGGGATGGGAGTGGGCGCCGGCGTGCCACAACTGCAGCACGATGCGCCCGCCCAGCGCGTGGACGAGCCCGGTCACGCGGCGCCAGCCCTCCACCTGCCGCTCGCCGTAGATGCCGGGAACGCCGGGGAACCCGACCGCCCCCTCGCCGACCCACGCCCCCTCCGCGACGATCAACCCGGCCGTGGCGCGCTGCCCGTAGTAGGCGGCGTGCAGATCCGTCGGCGCCAGCCCGGGCCCCGACGCCCGCGACCGCGTCAACGGGGCCATCACCACCCGGTTGGGCAGCTCCAGGTCCCCCAGCGCCACCGGCCGCAGCAGCGGCTGCCCGCCCGGCTCGCTACCCTCGTCATGTCGGACCATCCGTCCTCCCGCCGTCGCCGTCTCTCCGATGCCACGAAGCAGACGCAACACGGCACGGAAAGGTGACCGATGCACGACCGACTCGCCGAACGCTTCGAAGCGCACCGCCCCGCCCTGCGCGCGGTCGCCTACCGGATGCTCGGCAGCCCCGGCGAGACCGACGACGCCGTCCAGGAGGCGTGGCTGCGCCTCACCCGCCACGGCCCCGCCGGAATCGACGACCTGGAGGCGTGGCTGCGCACCGTCGTGGCCCGCATCTGCCTCGACATGCTCCGCGCCCGCACCTCCCGCCGCGAGGAACCCTACGGATGGCACTCGCCCGTCCAGACCGGCGACGGCGACCCCGAGACCGAGGCCGTCCTCATCGAATCGGTCGGTCGCGCCATGCTCGTCGTCCTGGACACCCTCGGGCCCGCCGAACGCGTCGCCTTCGTCCTGCACGACGTGTTCGCCGTCCCGTTCGACCAGATCGCGCCGATCGTCGAGCGCACCCCGGCCACCGCCAAGAAACTCGCCAGCCGCGCCCGCCGCCGCGTCTGCGGCGCCGCCACCCCACCGGCACCCGAACTCGCCGAACAGCGCCGCGTCGTCGAGGCGTTCCTCGCCGCCGCCCGCAGCGGCGACCTCGACGCCCTCCTCGCCGTGCTGGCCCCCGACGTCGTCCGCCGCGCCGACCGCACCGCTCTCACCCCCGGCCGCCCCGCCGTCCTGCGCGGCGCCGGCCCCGTCGCCCGCGAGATGCAGCTGTTCGGCCGCCGCGCCCGATACGCCGGACCCGCCCTCATCGACGGGACGGTCGGCGCCGTCGTCGCCCCGCACGGCCGCCTCCTGCTCGCCCTGGCCGTCACCGTCCACGACGGCCGCGTCACCGGCTACGAGATGATCGCCGACCCCGCCCGCCTCACCGCCCTTCACATCACCGTCCCCTGACCGATTCCTACAAGACCGCGCCGCCCCACTCGCCCTATGTTGGCCCCATGAGCAGCGAACTCTCCGAACTGGCCAACGTGGGACCGGCCGTCGCCGCCCACTTCGACCGCATCGGCGTCACCACCGTCGCCCAGCTCGAAGGCCAGGACCCCGTCGAGCTGTACGAGCGGATGTCGGCCGCCCACGGCCGCCGTCTCGACCCCTGCCTGCTCGACACCGTCATGTCCGCCGTCGACCAGGCCGAAGGAAGGCCCGCCCGCCCCTGGTGGCACTACACGCCCGAACGCAAACGCCTCCTCGCCGGCACCCGTCCCTGATTCCCCGCCGCGCGCCCGCGCCGGGGCCGTGGCCTGGAGGGCGGGAGCCTCACGAGGAGGTGCGGCGATGCCCCAGGAGACCATCGGCGCCCGACTGCGCGCCCTGCGCCGCTGGCGCGGCATGACCCTCGACCAGCTCGCCGGGCAGGCGGGCTTATCGAAGTCCTTCCTGTCCATGGCCGAACGAGGGCAGCGCAGCCTCGACCGCCGCTCCCACATCGCCGCCCTCGCCGACGCCCTCCACGTCTCCGAAACCGACCTCGTCGGCGGCCCCCACCTCGGCCCCGACCACGGGCAGTCCGACCCCCACGCCGTCATCCCCCCCGATCAGGCTCGCCCTGCAGACCAACGAGCTGAGGGACCCCGCCGTCGAGCGCGCCCGCCCCCTGCCGGAACTGGTCGCCGAGATGGCGCGCGTCGAGCCCTACCACCAGGCCTGCGACTACGTGCGCGTCGGAACCCTGCTGCCCGGCCTGCTGGACGAGTTGCACCTGCACACCGCCGATCCCGCCGACGAAGCGGCCCACCGCACCGCGCTGGAGCCCCTCGTCGACGCCTGCGTCGCGGCCACCTTCACCGCCAAGGACCTCGGCTACCCCGACCTGGCCCACCTGGCGGCCGTTCGCGCCGAACAGGCGGCGACCGTCCTGGACGACCCCGTCCGGCGCGGCCAGTGCGACTTCCTGCGCATCCACACCATGCCGCGCGCGGGCTCCTCGGACCGGACCCTGCGCGCCACCGAACGCTCCGCGGACCGCCTGGAACCGCACTCAGGCGGCCAGCTCGGCGTTCGGTCGCAGTTGCAGCGGGGGCTACCGCAGCTGGTCGCGGCGGCGGGTGAGGTAGGCGGTCTCGGCGGTGTTGCCCGCCAGCTCGATGGCCCGGTCGTAGGCCGCGCGCGACTCATGACCGCGGTGCAGCCGGCGCAGCAGGTCGGCCCGGGTGGCGTGGTAGGCGTGGTAACCGGCCAACTCGCCCTCAAGACGGTCGACGGCCGCCAGCGCCACCTGCGGGCCGTCGAGCTCGGCGACCGCGACGGCCCGGTTGAGGGCGACGATCGGCGAGGGGTCGAGGCGGACGAGCTGGTCGTAGAGGGCGAGGATCTGCGACCAGTCGGTGTCGCGGACGTCGCGGGCGGAGGTGTGCACGGCGTTGATCGCGGCGAGGATCTGGTACCGGCCCGGAGCGGCCCCGGCGGCGGCAGCGGCGAGGCGCTCGCGCACCAGCCGATGCCCCTCGGCGATCAGCGCCGCGTCCCAGGCCCCGCGGTCCTGCTCGGCGAGCGGGACCAGTTCGCCGCCGGCCGAGACCCTGGCGGTGCGGCGGGCCTCGGTGAGCAGCATCAGGGCCAGCAGCCCGGCCACCTCACCGTCGCCCGGCATCAGGGTGCGGAGCAGGCGGGTGAGCCGGATCGCCTCGGCGGTCAGGTCGTGACGTACCGGATCGGTGCCGGGGCCGGTCGCCAGGTAGCCCTCGTTGAACACCAGGTACAGGACGGCGAGCACGCCGGAGACACGCGCCGGGAGATCCTCGGCGGACGGCACCCTGTAGGGGATGCGCGCCGCCTTGATCTTGGCCTTCGCGCGGGTGATCCGCCGCTCCAGGGCGGTGTCGGCCACCAGGAACGCGCGGGCGATCTCGGGCACGGTCAGGCCGCCGACCATGCGCAGCGTCAGCGCCACGCGGGTCTGCGCCGCCAGCGCCGGGTGGCAGCAGGTGAAGATCAGCCGGAGCCGGTCGTCGTCGATGGCGCCGACGGGCTCGGGCGGCTCGGCGTCGTACACCATCGCGGCCTCCTTGTGCTTGTCGTCGCGCCTGCTCTCGCGCCGGATCCGGTCGATGGCCTTGCGGGCGGCGGTGGTGGTCAGCCAGCCGCCGGGGTTGGGAGGCACCCCGTCGGCCGGCCACCGCTCGACGGCGGTCGCGAATGCCTCGGCGGCCGCCTCCTCGGCGATGTCGAGGTCACCGAAGCGCCTGGTCAGCGCGGCGACCACCCGCGCCCACTCCTCGCGGTGCACCCGGGTGACCGCCTCCTGGACGTCGCTCACTGGAACGGCCGCACCTCGATCTTCCGGTCGCAGACCCTCGACGCCTCGGCGGCCAGCCTGAGCGCCACGTCCAGATCGGGGACCTCCCACACCCAGACACCGGCGAGATACTCCTTCGACTCCACGAAAGGCCCGTCGCTGAACACCGCCTGCTCGCCCCGGTTGTCGACGACCGTGGCCGCGTCGGTGTCCGCGAGCCCGCCCGCGAACACCCAGTACCCATCGGCGATCAGCTGTTCGTTGAACCGGCTGATCGCAGGCTGCCTGTCGGTGCTGCCGGGGCCGTCCTTGTCGTCGATCACGGAAACCAGATAACGCATCTGAGAATCATCTCCTGTGGTGCCGCGCCGTCGCGGTCCGGTGGTGGGGGACTTCAAGCCGTTGCGTACTGCGGGCGCCCGGCCGGCCGGTAGACCTGGATCGTCACGTCCCTGGAGTCGACGCGCGACTCGACATACTTGGGTCGCGTGTTCAACGCCTCCACCACCGGCTCCCAGCCCGGGGTGTCCTGGACCGTGAGCGTCCCCCACGAGGCGGCGAACAGCTCGTAGGTCCGCCGCCCGAACAGGAACGCCTCGGCGCGCCGGTAGGTCTGGCCGATGAAGGCGTGGGTCTCGGCGTCGCCCTTCCCCAGAGCCCATCCGCCGCGCTCGAACCCGTTCCGGCGGTCCTCGTCCGACGCGCCGCCGTTTCCTTGCACCACTCCGTCGACGGTGACCTGGGTGATGGTCGTCAGCTTCATGATCGTTGTTCCTCGCCTCGGCGCCGCCCTCGCGGGCGGCCTCACCCCTTCCACGAACACCACCGCCCCGATCCGACACCGCGTCCCGGAATTCTTCGAAGAGATTTCCGGGACGGCGGCACGGCGGCTCCGCGGTGAACGGTGCGCCGGTCAGTGGCGTGCGCGGCGAAGGATCAGTAGCTGACCGATCTCGGCGGCGTTCTTCGTGAGCTCGACGTTCACCCACGCGCACATGTCGGCGACGGTGCGGCCCGCCTCTTCGGGCCAGGGGAACGCCGATGGGTCGTCGAGGCGGTCGGTGGCCGACAGCGCCGTCCGCCATGCCTCGTGGATGTCTCCCAGCCATTCGGTGATCGAGGCGCACGTGCCCGGCCAGGCGATGTCCTCGCGTGCGGGGACATCGGTCTGCTTCAGATGGGCGAGTGCCGTGGACCACCACCAGCCGATGTGCCAGGTCAGCCAGGCGATCGTCGGAGCCGGGACGGGAATGGGCTCCACATCGGCGAAGTCGGGGGCCCAACCGCCCTCGACCTGGTGCATGGTCCAGTGCGACGGCGCCGGTTCCCAGAACAGGTCGTCGTCATGCCACTGCTGCACGTGGTAGTCGAGCAGCGCCCAAGTGGTGGCGAGCTGCTGTTGGAGCATCTGCTTGACGTCGGTCATTCAGTCCACCTTCGTTTCGTCCGCGCTGACCCTGACCAGCTGCTTGCCCAGGTTGGCGCCGTCGAACAGGCGCTGCAGCGCGGCGGGGGCGTTGGGGAGGCCGTCGACGACGTCCTCGGCCCAGCGCAGCTCGCTCGCCCCCACCCAGCCGGCGAGACGCGACAGCGCCTGGGGGAACAGCGCCTGATGGTCGAGGAACACGAAACCCTCCATGCGCGCTCGGCGGAACGCGAGCTGCATGTAGTTGGCGGGGCCCGCGCCGTATCCCGCGGCCGTGTAGCCGGACGAGATCGACCCGCACAGCGCGATGCGCGCGTGAAGAGCGAGCCGGTCGAGCGCGTTCTCCAGCAGCACACCGCCCACATTGTCGAAGACGGCGGTGAGCCCGTCGGGCGCGAAGTCGCGCAACGCCTCCGGGACGCTGTCGGCGCGGTAGTCCACACAGGCGTCGAACTTCGCCACGTCCCTCACCCAGGCGACCTTCTCGGCCGAACCGGCGGTGCCGACCACCCGGGCGCCCAGAAGCCGCGCGATCTGCCCGGCCAGGGAACCGACACTGCCCGCCGCGCCCGTGACCAGCACCGTGTCCGCGTCGGTGACGTCCAGGACGGCGGACATGCCGACGAACGCCGTCAGCCCGCTCACGCCGAAGACGGTGAGCATGTGACGCGGATCGATGCCCTCCGGCACCGGGTTGACGCCGAACAGGCCGCCCTCGCGCGCCACGACGTACTCCCGCCACCCAAGGACGCCGTAGACCCACTGTCCCTCCGGCAGCGACGGGTTCCGGGAGGCCACCACACGCCCGACACCGCTGCCGCGCATCACCTCACCGATCTCGACCGGTGCGATATAGGTGGCGTCAGGGTTGAGCCACGTGCGCTGAGTGGCGTCGATGCCCAGCCAGACGACCGCGACCAGGGCCTCGCCGTCGTCCAGGACCGGCATGGGGCTGCGCCGCTCAGCGAACGTGCCCGGGGTGATCCCACCTGTCGGACGTTCACGGAGCACCATCTCGCGGAAGGTCCGCACGGGCATGACTTCAGCCTCTCGATCAGGGGGCCGAGCGTGTCGCTCGGACGAAAGTGGCGACCAGCTCGTCGCTGACGGCATCCACGGGAGCGCCGCGGGCGACGCGCAGCCCTTCGGCGTCGAGGGTGCGGCGCAGCATCGAGGCCATCATCACGAGGTCGAAGCGGCGCAGCTCGCCGGTGCGCTGCCCCTCCTCCAGCAGCGCGACGACGTCGGCGAGCGACGCCGCCACGAGCTCGTCGTAGACGTCGGCCGCCGCCGCGGCGCGGTGCGCGACGACCGCGACCAGGGCGCGCGTCTCCACCGGCCGCCGCGCGCAGTACTGGAGGAATCCGCGGACATAGGCCGCGAGCCGCTCCAGGACGCTGCCCTGACCGCGCAGCACGGCGACCAGTTCCGGGCCGAGACTCCCGACCACGCGAGCGACGACGGCGTCGAGGATCTCCTCCCTGGTCTCGAAGTTGCTGTGGTAGGCGCCGCGGCTGTACCCGGCCGCCTCGGCGATCGCCTCGACCGAGGTCGCGGCGACCCCCTGCTCGGCGAACAGCCGCGTCGCCGACGCCACCAGTTCCTCGCGCGTGCGCTGCCGGCGTTCAGCGCGCGTCTCCCTTGCCATGACGACAGGATACATCCTCGTATCCGCATACATCGCCGTATGTGAAAATCGCCCGGCCCGGGGACTACCGTGGTTCCGCATGACGCATGCCGAGATCGAGATCACCGCTGAGCTCGTGCGGGACCTGCTGCGCGACCAGCACCCCGATCTGGCCGACCAGCCGGTGCGGCTCGGCGCGCGCGGATGGGACAACCAGCTGTGGCGCGTCGGCGACGACCTGGCCGTCCGGCTGCCCTGGGCGACGCAGTCCGCGGACGAGCTGCTCCGCAAGGAGCACACCTGGCTGCCCGCCCTCGCCCCTCACCTGCCGCTGCCGGTCCCCGTCCCGCAACGTCTCGGCGAGCCCTCCCCGCGGTTCCCGCGGCCCTGGATCGTCACCACATGGGTGCCGGGCACGCCCGCCGACCGCGCCCCCGCCGCCCGCGCCGCAGAGGCGGCCGACGCCCTGGCCGCTTTCCTGACGGCGCTCCACCGGCCCGCCCCCGAGCACGCGCCCGCCGGCCGGGGCCGCGGAGGGCCCCTGGCCGGCCACTCCGAGTGGGTGATCGAGCAGCTCGACGCGGCCGCCGGCTTCGGGCTCGTCCCCGACCCCGGCGCCGTCCGCGCGGTCTGGGAGGACGCCGCCGCCGCGCCCGACTGGGACGGCCCGGCGCTCTGGCTTCACGGCGACCTGCACCCGGCCAACGTCCTCACCACTGACGGCACCGTCAGCGGTGTGGTCGACTTCGGTGACCTCTTCGCGGGCGACCCGGCGTTCGACCTCGCCTCCGCCTGGATCCTCCTGCCGGACGGCGCCGTCGACCGCTTCCACGCCGCCTACCGGCCGGCCCCGGACGCCGCGACGCTGCGCCGCGCCCGCGGATGGGCCGTGGGCCGCGCCCTGGCCTGCATCCTCATCGGGGACGCCGGCGTCCGCGGCCGGCCCGGCGGCAAACCCACCTGGGGCCCGCCCGGCCATGCCGCGCTGCGCCGCCTCCTCGCCACCCCGCGCTGACCGGACCCGGCCGGGCGTCAGCGGCCCGTCGCGCCGTCGATCTGCTCCCGGAGGATGTCGGCGTGGCCCGCGTGGCGGCCGGTCTCCTCGATCATGTGGGCCAGGGCCCAGCGGACGCTGGGGGAGGGGCGCCCCGGCCGGGGGAGGGGAGCGTCGAGGTCGGCGCACCGGTCGAGGATCTCGTTGGCGCGCTCGACCGCGTCCCGGTAGCGGGCCACGACCTCGTCCACGCCGTCCGAGGCCGCCGCCTGGAACGTCGCCTGCCAGTCGGTGACCTCCTCCCCGAGGAACATCGAGCGTTCGACGAAGGTCAGGTGGCCGAGCAGGCCGAGCAGGTTCGTGCCCGACGGCACCCCGGCCGTCCGCACCTGCGGTTCGGGCGCGCCCTCGACCTTCGCGGCGACCGAGGTCCGCAGGTAGTCGAGGAACCCGCGCAGGGTCTCGGCCTCGGTACCCCCGGTCCGGGGCGGCGGGGTGTCGCGGCGGCGGCCGCGTCGCGCGGTGGGCACAATGATCTCCTTCTGCGCGGGACGGGCCCGCTGGCGGGCGGGCCCGCGGTGCGGGGCTGCGGCCAGTCTCGGCATCCGCGCCGCGACCCGGCACGAAATCTTGCCGTTCCGGCAAACAGCGGGCCGATGGCGGCGTTCACCGGCGGGATCGTCGCCCGCCAGGTCCCGGGCCCGCCGGAGCCTCACAGGCGTCCGCCCAAGGGAGTGCGGTGCGCGCGGACCGTCCGGTGGCTGATCCGCCAGCCGCGCGGGGTGCGGACGAGGGTGTCCTCGTAGGTCACGCTGCCGACGGTGCCGTCGGCGTTGACGCCGAGCCCCTTGGAGTACGCGCGCACCCGGTCGCCGGCGGTCTCGGCGAGGACGATGTTGGTGACGTGATGCCCGACGGGGTTGAGGTCGCCCAGCGCCCGCGCGGCCTCGGCGCAGGCCGCCACGCCGAGAAGCGGCCCGCCCCCGAAGTCGGAGACGTCGTAGACGACGTCGGGGGTGAACAGCTCTCCCAGCCGGTCCAGGTCCCCGCTGTCGCACAGGTGGCCGTGCAGGGAGATCAGCTCAGTGATCTCCGTGCGATCTTCGGCGGTGAACGCCATCGCCCCTCCTCGCCAATAAGTGGGGAAGTCCCCGTTTAATGCCCCGCTAGGCTAACCGGGGACGTCCCCGCTCGACAACCAGGGAGCCGCGATGACCGCCGTCCCCGGCCGGGCGCGCCGCGCCGACGCCGAGCGCAACGCGCGCCTGCTCGTCGCGGCCGCCCGGGAGGTGTTCGACGAGCGGGGCCCCGGCGCACCCCTGGACGAGATCGCCAAGCGCGCGGGCGTCGGCAACGCGACCCTCTACCGGCACTACCCGACCCGCGACGACCTGCTCGCCGCCGTCTACGCCGACGAGGTCGCGGCCCTGTGCGAGCGGGGCGCCGCCCTCCTGACCGAGGCCGACGCGGGTGAGGCGCTCCACGCCTGGCTGGAGTCCTTCGCCGTCCAGGTCGCGACCGGGCGCGCCCCGGCCTTCGCCGGCGCGGACGGCGAGGGCGCGCGGCGCACCGAGCAGTTCGCGCGCTGGCACGCCGCCCTGACCCGCGCCGCCGAGAGGCTTCTCTCCAGAGCGCAGCAGGAGGGCGCCGCCCGGGGAGATCTCACCGTGGCGGAGGTGCTGACCCTGACCCACGCCATCGCCACCTCCAGCACCGCCCCGGACCAGGTCCGCCGCCTGCTTGCGATCGCCCGGCACGGCCTAACTAGCCGGTGAGAGCGGGCGGCCCTCGGCCAGTTCGAGGTGGGTGCCGGTGAACGCGGCGCGCAGGCGCCGGTCGTGCGTGACCACCACCAGCGCACCCTGGTAGGAGGCGAGCGCCTCTTGCAGCTGCTCGGTGAGCATCGGCGACAGGTGGTTGGTCGGCTCGTCGAGCAGGAGCAGGTCCCGGGGATCGCTCACCAGCCGCGCCAGCTCGACCCGGCGCCGCTGCCCGTGGGACAGCTCCGCGAGGCGCAGCTCCAGGTCGCCGGGGCGGAACAGGCCCAGGGCGAGCAGGGCGTCCGCATGCTCGTCGGGACTGCCCGGACGGCCGTGCGCGTAAGCCTGCAGGACGGTCCGGTGCCCTGCGCCGACCGGCCCGTCCTGCCGGAGGAACCCGACCCGGCCGGTGCGGCGCACCTCGCCCTCCGCCGGACGCAGCTCCCCGGCGAGGACGCGCATCAGGGTGGTCTTGCCCGCTCCGTTCGGGCCGGTGACGAGGACCCGCTCACCGGCGCGGACGGTCAGGGACTCCACGCGGAGCCGTCCCGGCACCACCACGCCTGCGAGCGCGGCCACCTCGTCGCCGGCGGCGCCCGCGGCGGCCGGGACGGCGGTGAAGCGCAGCGGCTCGGGAGGCGGCGGCGCGGGGTGGTCGACCAGCCACCGCAGCCGCTGCCGGGACTGCCGGATGCGCCCGGCGGCCCCGTGGGTGCGCGAGCGCGCCCGCCAGGCGCCGGTGCCCATGCCCGCCTTGGCCGTCTTGCGCGGGATCGCGGCGAGGCGGCCCGCGTTGGCGTCCACCAGCGCGGCGTGCCGGTCCAGCTCGGTCCTCCATTCCTCGTGCGCCCGCGCCTGCGCGGCGCGGTCGGCGGCCTTGGCGGCGAGGTATCCGGCGTACCCGTCGCCGTAGCGGCGCACCCGCCCGCCGTCCACCTCGACGACGGCGGTGGTCACCCGCTCCAGGAACGTCCGGTCGTGCGTGATCGCCACGACCGTGCCCCGGTGGGCGCGCAGGCGCCGTTCGAGCCACGCCGTGGACTGGTCGTCCAGGTCGTTGGTCGGCTCGTCGAGCAGCAGCAGCTCGGGGGAGGACGCCAGCGTGGCGGCCAGGGCGAGCCTGGAGCGCTCGCCGCCCGAGAGCGTGCCCAGCGGGCGGCCCCGGTCGAGCCCGGGCAGGCCGAGCCCGTGCAGCGCGAGCTCCACCCGGACGTCGGCCTCGTAGCCACCCCGCGCCTCGAACTCCGCCACCAGTTCCGCGTAGGCGTCCAGGTTCGGGCGCTCCCGCCCGCCCGTCGCGCCGAGCGAGCGTTCGGCGGCCCGCATCCGGGATTCGAGGTCGCGCAGGTCGGCCAGGGCGAGGTCGACGGCATCGGCGACGGTGGCGTCCGGCGGCAGCGCGAGCGACTGCGGCAGGTACCCGACGCCGCCGGGCGCGACGGCCACGACCTCGCCGTTGTCCGGACGCTCGGCGCCCGCCATGAGCCTGAGCAGCGTGGACTTGCCGGACCCGTTGTCGCCGATCACTCCGAGGCGCTCGCCGGGCCTGACGCTGAGCGAGACCCGGTCCAGGACGGTGCGGGTCCCGTAGCGCTTGGTGATCTGGTCGAGTGCCAGTTGGGCAGGGGCGCGCAGAGCGCCACCTCCTTCTCGTCAGGGTGCGGACGGGTGCCGCGGGTCAGCCCGGGGCCTTGCGGCTGAGGTGCTCCCAGGCCTGGTACTCCTCGGTGCGCGCCCGGTCCATCTGCTGGACCATGTCGTAGGAGGCGCCGCCGACGATCAGCCGCAGCGGCGGTTCCTCCAGAGCGGCGAGCTCCATGACCACCGGGGCGGCGGTGCTCGGATCGGGACCGGCGTCCTCGCCCCACATCTCGGCCATCCGGACGCGCAGCGGCTCGTACTCAGGGAGCGGCGAGGTCGCGGTGGTGCCGCGCGTGAACAGGTCCGTGCCGTACCCGCCGGGCTGCACGATCGTCACCTTGATCCCGAACGGCGCCACCTCCATCGCCAGCGCCTGGCTGAGCGAGTCGAGCGCGCTCTTGCTCGCCGCGTAGAACCCGGCGGAGGCGACGCCGCCGCCGGTCCCCATCGTGGTGACCTGCAGGATGTGGCCGGAGCCCTGCCTGCGCAGGTGCGGCACGACGGCCTGGGCCACCCAGACCGCGCCGAAGAAGTTGACGTCGAACTGGGCGCGGATCTGCTCCTCGGTCGCCTCCTCCACCATGCCGAGCAGCATGGCGCCGGCGTTGTTGACCACGACGTCCAGCCGCCCGAACCGGGCCGCCGCCCGGTCGGCCACCGTCCGCACGGCGGCGCGGTCGCGGACGTCCAGCGTCAGCCGCGCGAGGCGGTCCGGGTGGTCGGCGGCCAGACCGTCGAGCGGGGTCAGGTCGCGCGCGCCCGCCACGACGCGGTCCCCGGCGGCGAGCGCCGCCTCGGCGAAGGCCCTGCCCAGGCCTCTCGACGCGCCGGTGATGAACCATACGCGGGCGGTCGTCATCCACACTCCTCGCTTCTTGAAGACGAGACGGTTCGTCTCGTTGAAGGAGTATGCGGCCGCGCCGCCCTCGTGTCAAGACGGACCGTCTCGTCTCGTTTGCGGTACACTCCCGGCGTGTCCAGCACCAGAAAGCCCGACCCCGCGCGGCGCAGCGAGCGATCCCGGCAGGCCGTCCTCACCGCCGCGCGTGAGCTGGTCTCCGAGCTCGGGTACGCCAAGGTCACGATCGAGGCCATCGCGGCGCGCGCGGGCGTCGGCAAGCAGACCATCTACCGCTGGTGGCCCTCCAAGGGCGCGGTGGTCTTCGACGCGTTCCTGGCGCTCAGCGAGGGAGAGGAGGGCGTCCGGCTGCCCGACACCGGCGACATCGCGGCCGACCTCAGGACCGTCATGCGGGCGACGGCCGCCGAGTTCGCCGACCCGGCGTTCGAGGCGCCCCTCAGGGCGCTCAACACGCAGATCATCGACGATCCCGACCTGGCCGCCCTGTACCGCGAGAAGCTGGCCGACCCTCTCGACCGGGCCAAGAAGGAGCGGCTGCGCAGCGCCCAGCAGGCGGGCCAGTTGCGCGCGGACGCCGACCTCGACCTCGTGCTCGAAGTCCTGTACGCCCCGCTCTTCCAGCGCTGGCTGCACCGCTCGGGGCCGCTCACCCCCGCGTACGCCGACGCGCTCGTAGACGTCACCCTGCGCGCGTTCGCCCCCTGAGCCGCGCGACGAGAACCCCCACCCCCCCGGCAGGGCCGGCGGGACTGAAATCCCGGCAAAACTTGCCCATGCCGCGGTGCGGGACGTCCGGAATGCCCGCCCGGACGCCGTTAACGTGCAGGAATGCCCCAGACGCCCGGCGAGCCGCCCGGCGACACGCCCGGCGACACGCCCGCCCGTGAACCGGCCGGCGACGCCCCCGCCGCCGGGCAGGACGCCGAGCGGTCGCACCAGATGCCGCCGTGGCTGCCCAAGGCGTTCGCGCTCGCCGGCGGGAGCGTGCTGGCGTTCCTGGCCGGGCTGTGGCTGCTGGAGCGGCTGCGCGAACTGCTGCTGCTCCTGCTGATCTCGCTGTTCCTGGCCTTCGCGATCGAACCGGCGGTGAACTGGCTCGCCGCGCGCGGCTGGCGCCGCGGCGTGGCGACCGCGGCGATGTTCGTGGTCGTGGCGCTGCTGCTGGCCGGGTTCCTCGGCGGCATCGGGTCGCTGCTGGCCGCCCAGGCCAACAACCTGATCACCGGATTCCCCGGCTACGTCCGCCGGTTCGTCGGATGGGTGAACTCCACCTTCGGGACGCACCTGTCGCAGCGGACCGTCTTCCAGCGGCTCCCCACCGTCACCGACGCGCTCTCACGGCACCTGTCGGGCCTTGCCGCGAACGTGTGGGGATTCGGCACCACCGCCTTCGGCGTCATCTTCAACGCCCTCGGCGTCCTGCTGTTCACCTTCTACCTGTCCGCAGAGGGCCCCCGGTTCCGCCGGACGGTGTGCTCCGTGCTGCCGCCGCGCCGCCAGCGCGAGGTCCTGCGCGCCTGGGAGATCGCCGTCGACAAGACCGGCGGCTACATCTACTCCCGGGGACTGCTCGCCCTCATCTCCGGCATCGCCCACTACGCCGCCATGGCCGGGCTCGGCGTCCCGTACGCGGCGGCCCTGGCGCTGTGGGTGGGCGTGGTCTCGCAGTTCATCCCCGCCGTCGGCACCTACCTGGCCGGCGCCGTGCCGGTGCTCATCGCGCTGACCAAGTCGCCGAGCACCGCGCTGTGGATCCTGCTGTTCATCATCGCCTACCAGCAGTTCGAGAACTACCTGCTGCAGCCCCGCATCACCGCCCGCACCCTGGACATGCACCCGGCGGTCGCGTTCGGGCTCATCCTCGCCGGCGCCGCCGTCGCCGGGCCCATCGGGATCCTGCTGGCGATCCCGCTCGGCGCCAGCCTCCAGGCGTTCGTCAGCGCCTACGTGCGACGCTACGAGGTGGAGGAGCATCCCCTGACCAAGCCGGACGCGCCCCCCGGGCGGTGGTGGCGGTGGCTGCGCCGCTGACCTTTTACCGGATCGGGGACGGTTCCGGGACGGATCGTCGAGCATTGCCGTGGACGGGAGCCGCCCCCCGCGGCTACCGTGCCGGGAGGAACCTTGATCATCAGGCAGCTCGGGGGCGGGAGGGAGCCGTCATGTACCGTCCCCGCACGCGCCGCCGCAGGTGGCTCGCCGGCCTCGCGGCCGGGGCGCTCGCGGTGACCGGCCTCGGCGGCGTGGACGCGTCCGCCGCGCAGGCCGCGCCGCACGCTGGCAAGGATCCGCGGCTGATGCGGATCCTGCGGTCGATGTCGCTCCAGGACAAGGCCGCGCAGCTGTTCGTCCTGCAGGTCTACGGCAAGAGCGCCACCACCGCGGAACCGGCCGACGTCGCCGCGAACCGCAAGCTGTACGGGGTCGACAACGCCGCGCAGGTCGTCGCCCGCTACCACCCCGGCGGCTTCATCTACTACGGCGACAACGTCACCGACCCGCGGCAGCTCGCCGCGTTCTCCAACGGCATCCAGCGCGCCGCCGCGGCGCAGCCCCTGCGCGTCCCCGCCACGATCGCCATCGACCAGGAGGGCGGCATCGTCGCCCGCGTCCAGCCGCCCGCGACGCAGTCGCCCGGCAGCATGGCCCTGGCCGCCGGGCGCCGCACCGGCGACGCCCGGACGCTCGCCCGCATCACCGGCGGCGAACTGCGCGCCATCGGCGTCAACCAGGACTACGCGCCCGACGCCGACGTCAACGTCAACCCGGCCAACCCCGTCATCGGCGTCCGCTCCTTCGGCTCCGACCCCGCCCTGGTGTCGGACATGGTGACCGCGCAGATCGGCGGCTACCGGGCCGGGGGCGTCACCCCGACCGTCAAGCACTTCCCCGGGCACGGCGACACCACCACCGACAGCCACACCGGCGTCCCGCACATCGACCACACCCGCGCCGAATGGGAGCGGCTCGACCTGCCCCCGTTCCGCGCCGCGATCAAGCAGCGCGTCGACTCCATCATGACCGCGCACATCGTCGTGCCGTCGCTGGACCCCTCCGGCGACCCCGCCACCCTCTCGCGGCCCATCCTCACCGGCATCCTGCGCGACCGCCTCCACTACCGGGGCGTCGTCGTCACCGACGCCCTCGACATGCAGGGCGTCCGCGACAAGTACGGTGACGAGAACATTCCCGTCCTGGCCCTCAAAGCCGGCGTGGACGTCCTGCTGAAGCCGCCCGCCGACGCCCAGGGCGACGGCGTGTTCCCCCGCCAGCTCGCCGCCGTCGTCAACGCCGTCAGGTCCGGGGAGCTGACCGAGAAGCGCATCGACGAGTCGGTCTACCGGATCCTGGAGCTGAAGCAGCGCCGCGGGCTGTTCCGCGACCCCTACGCCGACGAGTCGAAGATCGGCCAGGTCGTCGGGACCCCCGAGCACCTGGCCGCCGCGCAGCGCGCCACCGACCGCACCACCACCCTGGTCAAGAACGGCGCCGGGATCCTGCCCCTGCGCCCCGGCGCCCGCAAGGCCCTGGTCACCGGATGGGGCGTGTCCACCACCGCGGCCCTCGGCACCGAGATCGCCCGCCGCGGCGCCACCACCACCATCCGGCAGACCGGCATCAGCCCCGGCCAGGCCCAGATCGACGAGGCCGTCGCCGCCGCACGGGACCAGGACCTGGTCGTCGCCGTCACCAACCGCGCCTGGGACGTCAAGCAGGAGCCGGGCCACAACGGGCCCGGGCAGACGAACCTCGTCAAGGCGCTCGTCGCCACCGGGAAACCGGTCGTCGTCGTCGCCGTCCGCGACCCCTACGACATCGCCTGGTTCCCCGAGACGACCACCTACCTGGCGACCTACTCCTACACCGCCGAGGCGCTCCGGTCGGCCGCCAAGGTGCTGTTCGGTGAGCTGGACCCGAGCGGGCGGCTGCCCGTCGCCATTCCCGCCCGCGACCAGCCGGGCACCGCCCTCTACCCGTTCGGGCACGGCCTGGGCTACTGAGCCCCCGACCGGGCCGCACGCGCGGCGGCCCGGCTCCGGGACGGCAGCCGCAGCCGCACCGGAACCGGGCCGGGTTCGCACCGGGGGACGCGCGGGCGCGTCACACCTTCCGCGCGCCGATCGACTTCATCAGCGTCGGCCACACCGCGCCCGCCTCACGCACCCACGCCGGCCAGTTGTGCCGGCCGTCGCCGTAGATGTGGGCGGTGTAGGGGATGTTCAGCTCGCTCAGCCGCTTCTGGAAGTCCCTGTTGTTCGCGCCGACCGCGATCTCGCTGAGCAGGCCGATGTCCCACGGCGCCACGTCGGGGTCACCGGGGCCGGGACGCCCGGTCGTGCCGGCGGAGAAGAACAGGCCGGTGCCGCGCAGCTTGGGCGCCAGCGAGTACGGGTCGTGCGCCGCCCAGTTGGCGTCGTCCGACCACGGGACGCCCCAGATCGCGAACGGGTCCTGGCCGTTGCCCGCGTTGGTGAACATCAGCAGCGCCGGCATCCCGATCGAGCGCATCGACAGGATCCCGCTCAGCGACGCCGCGTACTTGAACATCCCCGGGTGCCGGGCCGCGTAGGACATCGCGCCGGCGCCGCCGGAGGAGTTGCCGATCACCGCGCGCAGCGCGCCCGCGTGGTAGTTGCGCTCCATCAGCTGGCGCACCTCGGCGGTGTGGAAGGTCTCCCACCGGGGCGTCCCGCCCTTGCCGTAGTTGTACCAGTCGGTGTACGAGCCGTTGTCGCCCTCCGGCATCACGACGATGACGTTGTACTTGGCCGCCCACGCCTCGATGTCGGTGTTGCGCGTCCAGGAGGTGTAGTCGTCCTGGCCGCCGTGGTAGGCGTACAGCACCGGCCACGTCGCCGTCGCGTTCCGCGTCCAGTTCTTCGGCAGCAGGATGCGGGTCTTGACCGCCCGGCCCAGGGCGGGGGAGTCGATGGCGACGTCGACCTCGCGGGAGGCGATCTTCTTCTCCGCGGTGATGCGCGCCCCGTCGTCCGCCCGGACCGGTCCCGCGAGCGCCTGCGCGGGACCGGTGCCGACCGCTCCGAGACCGGCCGCCAGCACGACGGTGATCGCCCCGGAGGCCAGCGAGCGGCGCCAGGTCACCCGGTGCGGGCGGCGGCGGCCGGTCGGGTTCGTGTGCAAGGCTCACCTCGCGGATCAGGCCCGACCCCCGCGGCCGCGCGACTTCCGCAGAGTGTCCTCGCCTCCGGCGAAATGATCTACGTGGGCGGCTGACAAGATTTCTCCGCGCCGCTGTGGAGAAGTGAGTGATTCTCAGGCCCCGCCGGCGGCGGCCTCGGCCAGCAGCGCGGCCAGATCGCGGGGCCGGGAGAGCATCGGCCAGTGCCCGGTCGGCAGCTCGTGGTAGGTCCAGCCGGGCCCGGTCATCATCGAGAAGACCGGGTGGCCGCTCTCGCCCATCTGCTTCACCGCGGCCAGCGGGATCGTGGAGGCGATGAGCGTGCGGGGCGTGGCCGGCACCGGGTCGGGGCGGGTGAGCGCCTGCGTCACGGTGCCGAACGGCTGGGGCGTCCCGCGCTCGCGCATCGCGGCCAGGTGCTCGCCGGTCAGGCCCGCGAGGTTGGCCGGATCCTGATCCGGGTCGAACGCCGGCACCGGGAGCCTCCAGCCGTCGCCGTGCTCGTCGACGGCCTTCTCCAGTTCCGCGCGCGAGGCGGGGTCGTGGAAGTCGATGCCGGCCAGCCCGGACGGCATGGGGCCGGTGTCGACGTAGACGATCCGGGCGACGCGCTCGGGGATGCG
This sequence comes from Actinomadura sp. NPDC048955, assembly GCF_040649435.1. Classification (NCBI taxonomy): domain Bacteria; kingdom Bacillati; phylum Actinomycetota; class Actinomycetes; order Streptosporangiales; family Thermomonosporaceae; genus Actinomadura; species Actinomadura sp. NPDC048955. The sequence continues at coordinate 21,074 of NZ_JBEZJI010000042.1, read as the reverse complement.
GTCGGCGGCGCCGGTGACCGCCATGTTCGCGCCGCTGTGCGCGACGAGCACGACCCCGGTCAGGTCGTCGTCCTCGATGAGCCGCACCAGGTCGTCGGCCTGCCCGTCGACGTCGGTGCCGGGGGCGGCTTCGTCGGCCCGCTCGGCCTGCCCGGCCGGCGTCACCGCGCGCACCTCGTGGCCCGCGGCCCGCAGGTCCGCCGCCACCTCGTCCCACGCCCAGGCGCCGAGCCAGTGCCCCGGGACCAGTACGAACGTCGCCTTGCCAGCTGCCATGTTCAGCCGTCCTCTCGGTGGATGTGATCCCACGCTAGGGTCGATACCGGACAAGAACCGCCCGGATTAAGCGAGTGACCCGTGCCACACCCCGCGCCGTCCCATCCGACGACCCGCGTCCTGGCCATGCTGGAGCTCCTGCAGGCCAACCCGCGCATGGGCGGGGCGGAACTGGCGCGGCGGCTCGGCGTGGACGAGCGGACCGTCCGCCGCTACGCCGCCCGCCTGGACGATCTCGGCGTCCCCGTCGTCGCCGAACGCGGCCGGTACGGCGGCTACCGGCTCATGCCCGGCTACAAGCTGCCGCCGCTCATGCTCACCGACGACGAGGCCACCGCCGTGGTGCTCGGGCTGCTGGCCGGACGGCGGCTGGGGCTGCCCGGGCAGGCCACCGAGAGCGCGCTGGCCAAGGTGCAGCGCGTCCTGCCCTCGGTCCTGCGCGACCGCGTCCAGGCACTGCGGGACACGCTCGGGTTCACCCTCGCCGTCCGGGACTCCGCCGCGCCCGACACCGGCGCCGTCCTGACCCTCGCCGCGGCGGCGAGGCAGAGGCGCCGCGTCCGGATGCGCTACCGGTCCTGGCAGGGCGCCGAGACCGAGCGGGACCTGGACCCCTACGGCCTGGTCTTCCACTCCGGGCGCTGGTACGTCACCGGCCACGACCACCGCAGCGGGGAGATCCGCACGTTCCGCGTCGACCGCGTCGCCGCCGCCGAACCCGGCACCGCCCGCTTCGAGCCGCCCGATGACGTCGACCCCGTCCAGCACGTCACCCTGTCGCTGGCGCGGGTGCCCTACGCGCACGAAGTGGAGGTGCTGCTGGAGACCGACCTCGCCGAGGCGCGGCGCCGGATCCCCGCCACGACGGCGACGCTGGCCGAGGCCGCCGGGGGAGTGGTGATGACCACGCGCGCCGAACGCCTGGACGGCATGGCGCGGATGCTGGCGGGCCTGGGATTCCCGTTCGTCATCCGGCGGCCCGACGAGCTGCGCGGCCACGTCCGCGAACTGGCGCAGGCCCTGCGAGAGCAGGCCGGGCGGTGACCGCCGGCCGGGCGGCGCTCAGGACTTGGCGCGGGCGTCCCACTCGCGGCGGAGCATCGCGTAGACGACCTCGTCGCTCCACTCGCCCTTGACGATCTCGTTCTGCACCAGGTGCGCCTCGCGGCGCATCCCGAGGCGCTCCAGGACGCGGGCGGACGCGGCGTTGCGGCCGTCCAGCCGCCCGCAGACGCGGTGCAGGTCCAGCCCCTCGAAGCCCAGCCGCAGCACGACCTCGGCCGCCTCGGTGGCGAACCCCTTGCCGTGGTAGGCGGGATTGAAGATGTAGCCGATCTCGCCCTGCCGGTGCTCCCGGCTGCGCCACTGCAGGTTGACCTCGCCGATCAGCTCACCGGTCTCGCGCCACTCCACCGCCAGGACCAGCCAGTCGCCCTCCTTCTCCACGGTGGACGCGCTCATCTTCTGCTTCAGGAACGACCGCGACTCCTCCACGGAGCGGGGTTCCCAGTACAGGAAGCGTGCCACCTCGGGCAGGGACTGGTAGGCGTACAGGCCCTCCAGGTCGGTTTCGCGAAACGGCCGCAGGATCAGCCGCTCGGTCTCGATCGGGTAGGCGGGACGGAGCATGCGTTGATCCTATTCAGGGGATTCGGTCTTGTGCGACCCGTAATTCCCCGGTAGCACCCTCCGTCCCGCCGCCCGCTACAGCCGATGGGCCCCGTGCTCGTCCTCGGCGCCCTCGTCGGCGCTATCTTCGACGCCGTTCTCGCGGCGTTCCTCCTCGTCGAAGGCGCGGGTGTCGCGGAACTCCACGTACGGCTCCTCCTTGGGGGGCTGCCCGGCGGCGATCGCGCGGCTGCGTTCGAGTTCGGCGTCCAGCTCGGCGCCCAGCAGGATCGCCAGGTTCGTGATCCACAGCCACACCAGGAAGATGATGATCCCCGCGAGGCTGCCGTAGGTCTTGTTGTAGGACGCGAAGTTCGCCACGTACAGCGCGAACAGCCCGGACGCCGCCAGCCACAGCAGGATCGCCAGCGCGCTGCCCGGCGAGACCCAGCGGAAACCGCGCTTGGCGTTGGGGGAGGCCCAGTACAGCAGCGAGAACAGGAAGCCGACCACCACCACCAGGATCGGCCACTTGGCGATGCCCCAGACGGTGACCGCCTGGGAACCGAAACCGAGCGTGTCGCCGAGCTTGCGCGCCAGCGGCCCGGACACCACCACCGCGATGACCGACCCCGACAGCAGCACCAGCGTCAGCAGCGTCACCCCGATGCGCAGCGGCACCGTCTTCCAGAACGGGCGGCCCTCGGGGACGTCGTAGACGGCGTTGGAGGCGCGCATGAACGCCCCGACGTAACCCGACGCCGACCAGACGGCGGCCGCGAGGCTCAGCACGGCGACGACGCCCGCGCCTCCGGCGCCGCCCTCGAGCTGCCTGATCGAGCTGACGAGCAGGTCCCGGACCGCGCCCGGCGCCAGGCTCCCGACGTTCTTGACCAGGCTGTCGGTGGCCGACTGGCCGGCCATGCCCACCAGCGACACCACCACCAGGATCGCCGGGAAGATCGACAGGATGGAGTAGTAGGTGAGCGCGGCGGCCCAGTCCGAGAGGTTGTCCTTCTGGAACTCGGCGAAGGTGCGTTTGAGCGTCTGCCACCACGACCGAGCGGACAGGTCGGTGGGCGCTCCGGGCTTGCGCATGCGCGTCCTCTTCCCGGCCACTCAGCGCCGGCCGGTGCGGCGTACCGTGACGGCGCGCTTCTGCCCGGTGCGCATCCGCACCTGCACCGGCGCCTTGCGGCCGCGTCCCCGCCGCATCCGCGACACGCTTCGCGGCACGTCCCGCAGCACGTCTCGCGGTGTGGTCCGGGACGTGCGGCGGCGGCGCAGCCACACCGCGCCGAGCGCGAGCGCCCCGGCCGAGACGATGACCACGCCGCCCTGGCGCGCCCTCGCCCTGCCCTGCTCCGACCCCGCCATCTCCCGCGCCGACACCGCCGCGTCGCGGGCCCTGCCGCGCGCCTGCTCGACCTTCTGCCGCGCCATGGCCTTCACGTCGGCCTTGGCCGCGAGCTGCTCCACCGTCTCGCCGAGCTCGTGCCGGGCCCGGTCGACCTCCTGACGCAGTTCCTCGGTGCCCGCCTCGGCGCCGTGCTTGCCCTGCATCGTCATCGGTGCGTCGCCCTCTCCTTCAGTTCGGCCACGGCCAGCTTGGCCTCGTCCATGGCCTGCTCGGGCTTGGGCGGTGTGGCCCGCCTGGTCTGCGCCCGGCCCATCAGCGCCAGCACACCCGCCACCACCAGCAGGAACCCGCCGATGATCAGCGCGGCCGCCCACACCGGCAGCGCCAGCGCGATCGCGGCCACCGCCGCCGCCAGCAGCACCGCCACCCCGTAGAGCGCGACCAGCGCCGCACCGCCGAACAGGCCGGCGCCGGTGCCCGCGTGGCGGCCCTTGTCCTTCAGCTCGGCGACGGCCAGGCGCATCTCGGCCCGCATCAGGTCCGACACCTGCTGCGCGGCCTGCCGGACCAGCTCGCCCGTTCCCGCCTCGTGGCGCTCGGCGCGGAACTCCGTCGCGTGTCCCACGTCCTGCCGGTGCACGCCGGTCGTTCCGGCCTGGCCGTCGCCGTCGTGTTGCTGCCGCACGATGCTCATGCCTCCAGGCCCCCCTCCACGTTTCGAAACCTGGAAAAGGGCGTTCCCTGTGCGCATGGGCTAAACGTGGCGGCGCCCCGACACGCGGTGACCAGGCAGGGTCCGGCCGCGACGGGCGCCCCGCCGGCCGGCTCAGGCCGTGCTGAGCCAGTGGACCCGGTGCGCCTCGGTCGGGTCCGGGGTCTCCCACCGGCGCACCAGCCGGTCGATCACCGCGTCCGGGACGGGCGAGCTGCGCGCCCGGTTGCGGTCCCGCAGCACCCGCGGCGGCGCCTCCAACGCGACGACCTCGACCCGCCCCCGGTACCCGGCGACGAGGCCGGTGCACAGCTCGCGCTGCTGCCGGGACACGTTCGTGGCGTTCCAGACGAACGACCGCCCGGCGCGCAGGTGGTCGCGGGCCAGCTCGTACGCGGCGGCCGCGACGGCGCGCTGGTCGCCGGACGGGTCGACGCCCATCTCGGCGCGGAGCCGGTCGAGGCTCACGACGGGCACGTCCGGGCGGTGCGCGGCGATCCAGTGGTCCTTGCCGACGCCCGGCAGCCCGGACAGGACGGTCACGGTGCAGCGCGTGTCGTCGTAGGCGGCGTAGCCGGGGTCGCGGTCGGGCTTGCGGAAGTACCAGAACCGCGCGTGGTCGGAGGGGAAGGCGCGCGGTGCGTCCAGGCAGTCCTGCTCGGCGCAGTACTCCCCGTACAGGGCGACGTTGTCGAGCAGTTCCTCGGTGTCGGGGCAGATCCGGCCGCGGATGTCGGCGGAGGCCAGCAGCACCAGGTCGTCGTTGCGGGCCAGCAGGCTGACACGGAACGCGATCTGCCGCAGGTCGGGCCGCTCCAGGGCCCAGAACGGCACCTGGTGGTGGCGGATCAGCGCCGCCACGTGCTCGCGCCACGCGACCGGCGCGCCCAGTTCCCACAGGATGCGCCGCACCATCAGGTCGCCGCGGCGGGAGTGGCCCCGCGCGGTGATGCGCCCGTCGTCGTCCAGGGCGGTGCAGTGCGGCTTGGCGATGTCGTGCATCAGCACGGCGGTGAACAGGCGGACCCGCTCCTCCGGCGGCCGCTCGCGCCAACGCGGCAGCGCCGCCAGCGCCTCGCACGCCATCCGGGTGTGGGTCTCGACGTCGCCTTCGCCGTGGTAGACGGCGTCCTGCGGGACGTTCGCCATGTCGCGCACCCAGGCGAAGGCGTCCCGGATCCGCTCCCACGGGACGGTCCAGTGCGGTGGCGCCGGGCACAACTCCTCAAACACCCGCATACAGCACCTCCGGATCGGCCAGCCCGTTGGCGACGATGGGCCGCTCCTGCCAGTGGGTGCCCGAGTCGAGGATCGCGGTCAGGAAGCTCGGCCGGACCCACTTGTAGCGGTCCACCGTCTTCCCGTCCTCCTCCACCTTGATGTAGAGGCCTTCCATCTCCTCGGAGGCGTCGGTCTCCGCGGCGACGCGGCCGGGGTCGGCGCCGCCCGCCACGGCCGCCGCGCGCAGCGCGTCCCGCCATCGCGGGCTGCGGCAGGTGGAAGGACCGGCCAGCCTCGTCAGCGCGGCCAGATTCGGCAGCGGGCCCTCGTGCAGGACGGGCACCGACACCACCGGCGTACCGGCGAGCAGCTCGCGGCGCCGCTCGGTCGACAGGAACGTCCCGTCGGTCTGGTCGAGGACGTCGAACTCGCAGAAGTAGTGGGGGAGCGCGTCGTAGAAGACCGTGTGCTTGGCGTACAGCCATTCCCCGTACAGGACGTAGCGGTCGCGCAGGCGGTCGCGCAGGACGTGCTGGACCGACGCCGCCCACGCCTTCAGCGGACCGAACTGCCGCTCGCGCGGCCCGCCGGTCAGGTAGTGGCCGCGGCTCTGCAACCGCAGTTCGCCCTCGGGGGAGAAGCTGATGCCGGAGTTGGCGCCGTCGAGCTTCTCCTCCACCACCAGGTACCGCCCGGCGATCGCCTCGAACGGCACGGCGGCCAGATCGTGGTCGCCCGGTTGGAGCCGGGAGCCCGCGATGTGCCGGGTCCGGGGGTACTTGTGCAGCATGCGACCGTTCTAAGGCCGGGCGGCCGGTCCTGCCAACCGGTTTTCGGTCCGTCAGCGGGCCGGGACGGCGCGGGTGAGCGCCAGCGCGGCCAGCCACAGCGCCACGCTCGCCCAGGCCAGCACGTGCAGGCCCGTGGCGAACCCCGGCCCCGGGGCCGGACCGGCGACCGCCCCGTAGACGGCGACGCCGAGCGCCGTCCCGACCTGCCGGGCGGTGTTGTTGAACCCGCCGGCCAGCCCGGCGTGCGCCGGGGGGACGGCGCGCATCGCGGCGGCGACCACCGCGGTGACGATCAGGCCGTCCCCGATCCCGATGCCGAGCAGCGCCGGGAGCAGGGGCGCGTAGCCTCCGCCGGGACCGGCGCCGAGCAGGGACAGGGACCCGGCCGCGGCGACGGCGGCGCCCGCGGCGAGCGGGACACGCGTCCCGAACCGGGCGGTGAGGCGCCCGCTCACCGGGGCCAGCACCGCCAGCGGAACGGCCATCGGCAGCAGCATCGTCCCGGCGACCAGCGCGGAACGGTGCCCGGCCTGCTGCAGCCGCAGCGTCGCCACGAACAGCACCCCGTTGGTGACCAGGTTCATGATGAGCGCGATGCCCCCGGCGCCGAGGAACGCCGGGGCCCGCAGGAGCCCGCCCGGGAGGATCGGCGCTGCCGCGCGCCGCTCCGCCAGGACGAACGCCGTCCCGGCGGCCAGGGTGAGGGCGGCGGCCGCGGCGGCGCCGTCGCGGTGCCCGTGGCCCGCGGCGATGACCGTCCAGACCAGGCCGCCGAGGGTGAGCGGCGCGAGCACGGTCCCCGCCCGGTCCGGCGCGGCGCCCGGCCGGGCGCGGTGGGGCTCGCGGACCAGCGCGCGGACGCCGCCGACCGCCGCCGCGGCGATCGGCGCGTTCAGCAGGAAGATCCACCGCCAGCCGACCGTGTCGACCAGCAGCCCGCCCAGCAGCGGCCCGGCCGGCAGCGCCGTGGAGGAGATCCCGGCCCACACCCCGAGCGCCCGTGCCTGCTCGGCGCGTCCCGGGTAGTACGCGGTGATCAGGGCGAGGCCGCCGGGCAGCAGCAGCGCGGCGCCCGCCCCCTGCGCGACGCGCGCCGCGATGAGCGGGCCGGCGCCGGGCGCGGCTCCGCAGGCCAGCGACGCCAGCCCGAACAGCGCGAACCCGGCGAGCGTCATCCGGCGGTGCCCGATCCGGTCCCCGAGCGCGCCGCCGCCCAGCAGCAGGCCCGCGATCGCGACGGCGTAGCCGTCCACGACGCCCTGGAGGCCGGGCAGGCCGGTGCCGAGCGCCCGGCCGATGCCGGGGAGCGCGACGTTGACGATCGTCACGTCCAGCAGCACCAGGAACATCCCGGCGCACAGGATCGCGAGCACCGCCCCGCGCCGGGGCGCGGGGCGTGACCGCCGGGTGCCGGGGACCTCGGTCGCGTGCGTTGGGGAACCCATGCCGCCCACGGTGGCCCGCGGACGTTTCGGCGCGGCTCGAACCGTCCGGTCCCCGAGGGCGGCGGCGGGTCAGGCGACGGCGACGCGGGCGAGCGCGCCGGTCTCCAGAGCCACCCACAGGGCGCCGTCCGGGCCGACCGCGATGCCGTGCGGCTCGGATCCGGGCGTCGGCAGCGGGTGCTCGTCGATGCGGCCGTCGGGACTGATGCGGCCGACGTGGGCGGTGGCCCACTCGGTGAACCACAGGTCCCCGCCGGGCCCGGCCACGATGGCGTGCGGGCGGGCGCCACGATCGGGCAGCGGGAACTCGGTCACCTTCCCGTCGGTGGTGATCCGCCCGATGTGCCCGGCGCCGATGCCGGTGAACCACAGCGCGCCGTCCGGCCCGGCGGCGATCCCGACCGGCGCGGAGCCCTCGGTGGGCAGCGGGTGGACGGCGACCTCCCCGTCCGGCGCGATCCGCCCGATGGCGTTGCCCTGGTTGAGGGTGAACCACAGGGCCTCGTCCGGACCCGCCGCGATCATCGAGGGCAGCGCGCCCTCTCCCGGCACCGGATAGGCGCTGACCTGGCCGTCCACGGTGATCCGGCCGACGCCGCCGGCGTGCATGCGGGTGAACCACAGCGCGCCGTCCGGCCCGGCGGCGATCCCGCACGGGCCCCACCCTTCGGGCAGGGCGAACGGCGTGACCTCGCCCGCGGTGGTGATCCGGCCGATCGCGTCGCCGGTGAACGCGGTGAACCACAGCGCGCCGTCCGGCCCCGCCGTGATGATCATCGGTCCGGCGGGGACGGGCCCGTGCACGGTGACGCCCCCGTCCGGCGTCACCCGCGCGATCCGGCCCTCATGGACGAGCGTGCACCACAGCGCCCCGTCCGGTCCGGCGGCGACGCTGTACGGCCCCGCCTCCGGGCCGGACACCTGGAACTCCTTGATGGTGGTGTGCGAACCGTCTGGCATGAATGTCGTCCCCCCTCGTCCCTCCATTGCTGTTTCCGTCCGAGAACGAAGTTAACGCAACTTGAGTTGCGTTACGATCGGGTAATGGAGACCGGCCTGGATCACGGGACCGCGCGGTGACCGCCTCCGAGCCCGGGACCGTGCGCCCCGGCGGCCGCACCGCGCGGGTGCGCGACGCCGTCCGCGAGGCGACCCTCGCCGAGCTGTCCGGGCGCGGCTACCAGGGGCTCACCGTCGAAGGGGTCGCGGCCCGCTCCGGAGTGCACAAGACCACCGTCTACCGGCGGTGGGGCAGCGCCGACGGCCTCATCGCCGACGCCCTCGGCATCGCGGCCGCGGAGCCGTGGCCGATCCCCGACACCGGCACCCTCGCCGGCGACCTGCGCGCGCTCGCCCGGCTCGTCGTGGCCGGCTTCGCCGATCCCGTCGAGGGACCGATCGCCCGCGCGTTCGTGCTGGCCGCGGCGCAGAGCGGCGACGCCGCCCGCTCCCTGCACGCGTTCTTCGCCCGGCGCCACGAGCAGTCCGCCGTCATCGTCGGGCGTGCCGTCGAGCGCGGCGAGGTCCCCGCTGACACGGACGCCGCCGAGGTCGTCCGGCTCGCCGTCGCGCCCCTGTACTACCGGCTGTTCATCACGGGGGAGCCGGTCGACGAGCAGGCCGCCGACCGGGCCGCCGCGTCCGCGGAGGCCGCCGCCCGCGCCGGCGTCCTCAGCGCCGCGCCGGACTCGTGACCGCCGCCGCGACTCGGCACGGCCGCGTTCCGGGTCGCGAGCTCAGAGGGCGTTGAGGACGGTGCGCAAAGCGGCGGCGTAGGCCCGCGGGTGGGTGGTGTTGCCGTTGTGGCCGCCGGGGAACTCGTGCAGGTCCGCGCCGAGCAGGTCGGCCAGCGCGAAGGCGCACTTGTTGTCGAAGACGGTGCGCGGGGTGGTGCGCCCGATGGCCGGAACGATCCGGGTCGGGGTCTCGGTGAGCGCGGAGACGTCGAGAGTGTCGTCGATGACCGCCGTGAAGTCGTGCTCGACGAAGAAGTCGAAGTTGCGGCCCCGCTGGGGCGTCATGGGGTGGCGGGTGAGGCCGGGCTCGGCGTCGGGGGCGGCGGGGTCGATGCCCAGCACCTCGGCGATCGTCGTGAACGTGGCGGCCAGCCCGTCGCGCCGGTGGACGCGCTGGATGTGCGCCAGCTCCCGCTCGTGGTGGGCGCGCTGGGCGGCGGGCAGCAGCCGCGGGGTGACGGGCTCGTGGGCGACGAGCACGCTGATCTGCTCAGGGTGGTCGACGGCCAGGTGGAACCCGATGGAGGCGCCCAGGCTGCACCCCAGCATGAGCACCGGTTCGTCCGACAGTTCGGCGAGCAGGCGGTGGACGTCGTCGGCGTGCGCGGCCAGGCTCACTCCCCGGGCGGGGACGTCCAGCACGCTGCGCGACAGGCCGCGGCGGTCGTAGGTCACCACGGTGTAGTCGGAGACGAGCCGGTCGACGAGGTCCGCGCTGCGCCCGGCGTCCCCCTCGCCGCTCTGGGAGATCAGCAGCATCGGGCCGGCGCCGCGCACCTCGTAGTAGAGCGTGGCGCCGTCGGTCCGGAGCGTGCCCGTGGCCGTCGGGGCCGGGGTCGTGGCGGTGTCCATCGCAGGGTCCTCTCGGTCGGGGCGTTTCGGCCCGTGCGAGATCGACCGTAAAGCATCAAACTTGATACATCAAGACTGATGCATCAGAAGTGATGTAACTTGGCGGCATGGACGGAGTCGAGCTCTTCCTGCTGGGACGGACGCTGATGAAGATCGGCGAGGAGGCCCTGCCCACCGAGGGCATCGGCCGGCACTCCACCAGCGTGCGGACCGTCCTGATCGTCGCGAGCGACGTGCGCGCGCACCCCGGCAGCGCCGTCGGAGAGATCGCCACCCGGACCGGCCTTCCGCAGAGCGCCGTGTCGGCGGCCGTCGCCCGGCTCCGCGACACGGGCGCCGTCGTCACCGAACCCGATCCGGACGACCGCCGCCGGGTCCGCATCCGCCCCGCGCCCCGGCCCTCGGCCAGGGTGGAGGAGGTCAGGTCGAGCACCGTCGACGCCGCCCTCGCGGCGGCCCTGGACACGGACGACCCGCGACGGGTCGCCGAGATCGCCGGCCTCCTGGAGGAGCTGGCCCGGCACCTGACCCCGCAGTCGATCACCCGCCTGCGCGGCTAGGACGCCCCCGTCATCACGCCGATGACCTACGGTCGCGCGGTCACGCCTCCAGGTCGGCGCGCCCCTCGACGATCGGCCGCAGGTCCGTGTACGCCCGTGCCCGCACCGCCTCCGGACCGGGGCACCGCGCGAGCCGCGCCGCGATCTGCGAGGCGCGGTCGAAGCCGTCGCACTCGATGACGGTGTATCCGGCGAGCACCTCGGCGGTCTCCGGGTAGGGGGCGTCGGTCACGGCCGGCACCCCGTCCTGCATGTGGAACCGGCGGGTGTGGACGGGCGCGGCCAGGCCCTGGGCGTCCACGAACTCCCCGGACTCGACCAGGTCCCGGTTGAACTTCTCCATGAACGCCTGCATCTCGGCCAGCTCCCCGGCGGACCAGACGGCCTCGCCCTCGGGCACCTTGCCCGCCATCTCGTCGTAGTCCCGCTGCGACGCGTACAGCATGAGCATGTACTTCACGGTGGTCTCCCCTCCGGCCAAGCGCCCCGGTCAGCGCCTCGCGCGCGAGACGTCGGAGCCGCTCGGGCCGCTTTCGACACCCCTTCCCATTTTTCTCGCGGCTCCATGTCGAGAACCGCGCGCCCGCTCCGACCACCCCGTGACACGTGAGCCGACCCGAAGGGGGAGTACGGATATGGAGCACGAAGGGCAGGGCGCCGGGAGCGTCCGCGCCGGGACGCGCGGGTGGCTCGCACTGGCCGTCCTGGCGCTGCCGTCGCTGCTGATGGCCATGGACATGACGGCGCTGCTGCTGGCGCTGCCGCAGCTGAGCACCGATCTGGGAGCGAGCGGCACCGAGCAGTTGTGGATCAGCGACGCCTACGGGTTCATGGTCGCCGGATTCGTGATCACCATGGGGACGCTGGGCGACCGGATCGGCCGCCGCCGCCTGCTGCTCACCGGCGCGGCCGCGTTCGCCGTCCTGTCGGCCGTCGCCGCCTACGCCCCCGACCCGGGGACGCTGATCGCCGCCCGGGCGCTGCTGGGCGTGGCGGGGGCCACGCTGATGCCCTCGACGCTGGCGCTGATCATCAACATCTTCCGCGACGAGCGCGAGCGCGGGAAGGCCATCGCGATCTGGGCCACCTGCCAGTTCGCGGGCGGCGCGTTCGGCCCGGTGCTGGCCGGGCTCCTGCTCCAGCGCTTCTGGTGGGGATCGGTGTTCCTGGTCGCCGTCCCGGTCATGGCGCTGCTGCTGGCGGCCGGCCCGGTCCTGCTGCCGGAGTTCCGGGACCGGTCGGCCGGACGGCGGATCGACCCGCTCAGCGTCGTGCTCTCCCTGGGCGCCGTACTGCCGATGGTGTACGGGATGAAGCAGCTGACGCTCGCCGACGGCTACGGCGCGGCCGCCCCGGCCGCGGCGCTCGTCGGCGGGGCGCTGGTCGGCGCCGTGTTCGTCCGGCGCCAGCTCACGCTCGACCACCCGCTGCTGGACCTGCGGCTGCTGCGCAGCCGCCCGCTCAGCGCCGTCCTGGTCTCGCTGGTCTTCGCGGGCGTCGCCATGGCGGGGACGGGCCTGATGGTGACCCAGTACCTGCAGGACGTGCTGGGGCACTCGCCGCTGGCCTCGGCCGTGCTGTTCGCTCCGATGGGGCTGGGCGTCGCGGCCGGGACGATGGCCGCGCCCGCGCTGGCCAAGCGGGTCCGCCCCGCCACCGCGATCGCCTCCGGACTGGCGCTCTCGGCGGCGGGCTGCCTCCCGCTCCTGGTGTCGGACGGGCTCGTGCCCGTCATCGCCGGCATCACCGTCCTGGCACTCGGCACCGGCCCGCTGTTCGCGCTGGGAACCGGTCTGGTGGTCGGGTCCGTCCCGCCCGAACGCGCCGGCTCGGCTGCGTCGATGTCGGAGACCGGCAACTACCTCGGCGGATCGCTGGGCCTGGCGGTCATCGGCGTGATCGGCGCCTCCGTCTACCAGGCCCGGATGGACCACGTCGGCGGGGCCGCGGCCCGCACCCTGGCCGGCGCCGTCGCCGACGCCGGCCACCTGCCGCCCGCGCGGGCCGGGGAGCTGCTGGACGGCGCCCGCGCCGCGTTCACCGCGGGCCTGCACGTCACCGGCGCCATCGCCGCCGCGATCTTCGCCGTGCTCGCCGTCCTCGTGGCGGCGTCGGCACGGCGCGGCGCGGCCCCCGAGCCCGCCCCGGCCGCGGAAGCCGAGGCCCGGCCCGCCGGGGTGTGAGGGGGCGTCAGGAGGGAGCCGTCCACTCCTGCTCCTTCCACGCCGGGTCGAGCGGCGTGTGGGCGATGTGGTTGGTGTAGTTGGACAGGGTCTTCATGCCGACGCCGAGGACCACGTCCAGGACGTGGCGGCGGGTGTGGCCGGCGGCGAGGAACGCCTCGACCTCCGCGTCGTCCACCCAGCCGCGCTGGGTGACCATGGCGCCGGTGAGGCGGCGGACGGCCTCCAGCGCGGGGTCGTCCAAGGGACGCCCAGCGCGCAGCGCCTCCACGACCTCGGCGGGGACGCGGGCCCGCAGCGCCACGGTGGAGTGCGCGGCCACGCAGTACTCGCAGCCGTTCAGCACGCTGGCCGTGATCAGCACGGCGTGCTTGGCGTGGCCCGGCAGCGACGACTTGTTGAACTGCTCCGACAGGGCGTTGTAGCCGGCGAGCAGTTCCGGCGACTCGGCCATCACGCCGTTGAGCGTGGTGACGAACCCCATCCGCTTCTTGGCGGCCTCCAGTTGCGGGCGCGCGTCGCCGGGGGCGTCGGTCTCGTCGTACACGGTGAACTCGGCCATCGTCATCTCCTCAACGGGTCGTCAGGGGAGCGGGGAGAGGGAGCGCAGGGCGGTGTCCACCGTGCCCGCCAGCTCGCCCGGGTCGGCGCCCGCGCGAGAGCGCAGGTTCACCCCGTAGGCCAGTAGCGCCAGCATCTGCGCGGCGGAGCGCACGTCCACGTCAGCGCGCAGCTGCCCGTGCTCGCGGGCGGCGAGAAGGGCGGTGCGCATGGCGGTGCACAGCGCCTCGTGGTGGGCGTCGAGCACCTCCCGCTCGTCGGCGTCGCTCCCGTCCTGTGCGGCGTGGGCGTTGGACACCATGCAGCCCCAGCGGGCGTACTCGCCGGAGCACCGCGCGGCGACGAGCCCGTCGAAGAACGCGGCGACGCCCGGCAGGCCCCGCCCGTCGGCGGCGAGCCGGTCGAACACCGGGCGCGACCACCGGTCGGCGTAGCGGCGCAGCGCCGCCACGTACAGGTCCCGCTTGCCGCCGAACGTCGCGTACAGGCTGGACCGGCTGAGCCCGGTCTCGGCCACCACCTCGGCGATCCCGGCGGCGCCGCCGCGCTGCCAGAACAGGCGCACCGCCCGGTCCAGGACGGCGTCGGGATCGAAGTGCTTGACGTCCGGCATCGCCCCGCCTCCCCAACTTGGAATGATCGTTCCAAGATTGACACGCGGCCCCGAGGCGCGCAAGAGGGGGCCGGCGGTCGTGTTATCGCGGGCGTATCGGAAAGCGCATACGCCAACGCAACAGACCGTCGTCTTCGCTGGACCCATGGACCACAGCGGTCCCGTGCCGGGGGCATGGCGCCCGGCCGCGGAAGGTGATCAGGAAATGGAGCGCTTGGTGTCACACAGGAACGTTCGCCCGCTGCTGAGGGCCGGTCTCGCCGCAGGCGTCGCCATGACGATGGCGGCGCAGGCCGCACCTGCCACCGCCGCCCCGGCCCGGGTCGGGAACGTGCAGAAGGCGATGGAGGAACTGGCCAGGACCCCCGGGGTCGTGGGGGTCGTCGGCGGGGCCTACGTCGACGGCAAGCCCGTCGGGACCGCCAGCGCGGGCTCCCGGCTGCTGGACGGCCAGGGCGGGCGGATACCCGCGGACGCCCGCTTCCGGATCTGGTCGCAGACCAAGCAGATGGTGGCCGTCGCAGTGCTGCAACTGGTCGAGGAGGGCCGGTTGGGCGTGGACGACAAACTCGGCGACCTGCTGCCCGTGGTGGTGGAGAAGGACCTGGTGGAGCGGGCCGACGAGGTCACGGTACGGCAGATGCTCCGGCACACCTCCGGGATCCCCGACTGGTACGCCGGCAAGCCGAACCCGGACGGGAGCGAGGGAGACGACCCCTCGTTCGACGTGTTCGACTTCACGACCCGCTACCAGCCGCTCGATCTGGTGAAGTGGAGCCGCGGCCGGCCCCGGACCGGCGAACCGGGCGAGAAGTGGACCTACTCCAACACCAACTACACCCTCCTCGGCATGATCATCGAGCGGCTGACCGGCCACGACCTGGCCACCGAGCTGCACGAGCGCCTGTTCGGCCCCCTCGGGTTGACCAAGAGCTACCTCATGGTCGAGCCGCCGGACGGCGTCAAGGGGCCGCACGGACACGGGTACTACCCCGACGCCGGCGGCACGCTGCGCAACGTGGACCGGTTCAACGCCGGCTACACCGGCGGGGCCGGAGGGGTGGTCTCCACCGCGCACGACGTCAGCGCCTTCCAACGGGCGTTCACCCAGGGCAAACTGCTGCCGCCGGAACTCCAGCGGGTCCTGACCGACCGGCTGCCCAGTGAATCGCGCACCCAGGGCAAGAGCCGCAGCGGTTGCGGCGACGATTTCTACATCACCGGCGGGCTGGCCCCCGGCTCCATCGCCATGACCTTCTACTCGGCGGACGGCCGCCGCCAGTTCGCGATGTCGTTCACCCTGAGCGTCAAGCCCAGCGCCGTGGAGGTCGACGCGGGCAAGGCCGTGGAGACGGTCTTCTGCCCGTCCTCGTAGCGGCCGCTCCGGGCACCCCGCGCCGGGACGTTCAGGCGAGGCCCGCGTCGTGGGCCAGCAGCGCGATCTGGGTGCGGTTGTCCAGGTCGAGCTTGGTCAGGACGCTGGACACGTGCGCCTTGACCGTGGCCACGCTCATGAACAGCTCCGCGGCGATGTCGGCGTTGGAACACCCGCGCGCGATCGCCAGGACGACCTCGTTCTCGCGGGGGCTCAGCCGGGCGAGCGCCGCGCGGGCGCGCTGGTAGGCGCCGGCCTCCACCGCCGCGCGGTCCATGAGGCGGCGGGTGATGCGCGGCGACAGGATCGGGTCGCCGGCGGCGACCTGCCGGACGGCGTGGACGATCTGGTCGGGCGGGGTGTCCTTCAGCAGGAACCCGCTGGCGCCCGCGCGCAGCGCGTGCAGGATGTTCTCGTCGGAGTCGAAGGTCGTCAGCACGACGACCTCCGGCGGGTTCGGCCGGGCCCGCAGCCTGCGGGTCGCGGTGATGCCGTCCACGCGCGGCATCCGCAGGTCCATCAGCACGACGTCGGGGGAGTGCGCGTCGGCGGCGGCGGGCACCTCGTCGCCGTCGGCGGCCTCGCCCGCCACGGTGATGCCGCCCGTCCCGTCCAGCATCATCGACAGCCCGGCGCGGACGAGGGCGTCGTCGTCCA
Source organism: Actinomadura sp. NPDC048955 (assembly GCF_040649435.1). Lineage (NCBI taxonomy): Bacteria > Bacillati > Actinomycetota > Actinomycetes > Streptosporangiales > Thermomonosporaceae > Actinomadura > Actinomadura sp. NPDC048955. The sequence goes on along the minus strand of NZ_JBEZJI010000042.1, from coordinate 5,124 downwards.
CGATCAGCACGCGCAGGGGGCGGGTCACGCGGGCCATGGTAGCCAGGCGCGCAGCCGGAACTCGCCCTCCGCGGCCTGGTGGTCGAGCCGCCCGCCCGCCAGCCGCACCCTCTCGGTCAGCCCCACCAGCCCCGTGCCGCTGCCGGGCGCGAGCGGCTCCCCGCCGCCCTCGGGCAGCGGGTTGCGGATGTCGACCACGAGCCGGGCCCCCGGCCGGCCCTCCAGCACGACCCGGACGGGACGTCCCACGGCGTGCTTGCGGGCGTTGGTCAGCCCCTCCTGCACGACCCGGTACGCGGTGCGCCCGGCCGCCGCCGGAAGCGCGGACGCCCCGACCGTCTCGTCGCGCAGCTCCACCTGCCCGCCCGCGTCGCGGGACTCCTCCACCAGCCGGGGCACGTCCTGCAGCACGGGCTGGGGCCGGTCCTCCTCATCGGCGTCCTCGGCGCGCAGCAGCAGGATCACCTCGCGCAGCTCGTCGAGCGCCTGGTGCACCCCGGCGCGGATCACCCCGGCGGCGTGCGACAGCTTCTCGGGCGGCGCGTCCGGCCGGTACTCCAGCGCGCCCGCGTAGGTCGCCAGCAGCGACAGCCGGTGGGCGAGCACGTCGTGCATCTCCCGGGCGATGCGGGTCCGCTCGGCCATGCGGGCCTCGGCGACCCGGCGCCCCTGCTCCGCCTCGGCGCGGCGGGCCCGCTCGCGCAGCGACCACAGCAGTTCCCGGCGCGCCCGCGCCAGCGCGCCCCAGCCGACCATCGCGCCGTAGCCGAGGGTGATGAGCAGCAGCCACCAGCCGAAGGAGATCCCCCGGTTCGGCTGCCACAGCCCCTGCACGACGTGCGACGCGACCCCAACCGCGCAGACCAGCGCCGCCACCCGGAACGGGCGACGCTGCGCGACCTGCAACACGCCGATGCTGGCCGCCGGGGTGGCGGTGGGGGACAGCGCCCCCAGCACGGTCAGGGCCAGGGTGACGCCCACCGGCCGCCAGAGCAGCAGCGGCGACAGCAGCCAGCTCAGCAGGGCGACCGCGACGTCCAGCGCCAGGACGGTGCCGCCCACGTCCGCGCTGAAACGGCCCCACAGTGTCAGCCCGCCGAGCGCGCCCGCCGTCGCGGCGACGCCGGCCGCCCAACACCGCATGCGCCGGGCATCGTCTCTCGCCTGGTCGAACGTCTCGCTCACGGGGCGAGGCTAGCCGCAGGGGCCGCTGCGCCGACACCGACCAAAGTCGGTGCCCTCCCGTACCGCGGACGGACCGGCTCTCGCCCCGCGCCCGATGCGCCGGCCGCGGTCGGGCGGCCACGCTTCCGGACATGAACGAGCCGCGACGAAGGGAGAAGCACATGTCCGGAGGTACGGGTGCACGGCGGGCGCTGACCGTGGCGGGAGCGGTCGCCGCCCCCCTCGCGCTGTGGGTGGTGACCGGCCCGGTGACCGGGCTCGATCCGTCCGCGGAGACGGGCGGGGAGGTCCAGCCGGTCGGGGCGGGTCTGGTGATCGCGGGCAGCCTGATTCCGGGGCTGGCCGCCTGGGGCCTGCTCGCGCTGCTGGAACGCGTGACCGGGCGGCCGGGGCGCGTGTGGACCGTCATCGCCGTGGCGGCGCTGGTCCTGTCGATGTCCGGACCGCTCAGCGGCGCCGCCGACGGCGCGTCCATGGCGGTCCTGGCCGGGATGCACCTGATCGTGGCGGCGATCCTGATCCCCGGCCTCGGCCGTACGGCCCGCCCGTCGTCCCGGCGAGAAGAGCCGCCGGTCCCCGCCTGACCGGCCTGCGAGCAGGAGGGCCGGACGGGGCGGCCGCCTTCACCCGGCGGCGCCGGCCAGGCCGGACTCGTAGGCGATGATCACTAGCTGGGCGCGGTCGCGGGCGCGGAGCTTCGTGAGCAGGCGGCCGATGTAGGTCTTCACGGTGGCCAGGCTCAGGTGCAGGTGGTCGGCGATCTCGGTGTTGGACAGGCCGCGGGCGACGAGGGCGAGGACCTGGCGTTCCCGTTCGGTGACGCCGTCGAGGGCGCGAGGGAGCGGGCTCGCGGTCCGGGGCTGGCGGGTGAACTCGGCGATGAGGCGGCGGGTGACCGTGGGGGCCAGGAGTGCCTCGCCGGCGGCCACGACGCGGACGGCGTTGAGCAGGTCGGCCGGTGGGGTGTCCTTGAGCAGGAAGCCGGCGGCGCCGGCGCGCAGGGCCGCGAAGACGTGGGCGTCCAGGTCGAACATGGTCAGCATGAGCACCCGGACATCCGCGGTGTCGGTGGCCTGGCGGATCCGCCGAGTGGCCTCGATGCCGTCCAGGCGGGGCATGCGCACGTCCATCAGGACGACGTCGGGCCGCAGGGCGCGGGCGAGGTCGACGGCCTCGGCGCCAGTGGCGGCCTCGCCGACCGAGGTGAGGTCGGAGGTGGTGTCGATGAGGGCGCGGAAGCTGCCGCGCAGCAGGGCCTGGTCGTCGGCGACGAGGACGCGGATCGGTTCGGTCACCGGGCGCCGACCTGGGCGTACGGGAGTGTGGCGGTGACCGCGAAGCCGCCCCCGGGACGGGGCCGGGCGCTGAACGTGCCGCCGTACATCGCGGTGCGTTCCCGCATCCCGACCAGTCCGTGCCCACCAGTGCCCGGTTCGGGAGGCGTGCGGGCCGTCCCGTCGTCCACCACCTGGATCCCCACCTGGTCGGCCGAGACGTCCACCGTGACCCGGCACCAGGCCGGAGCCGCATGCTTGGCCACGTTGGTCAGGGCCTCCTGCACGATCCGGTAGACGGTGAGCCGCAGAGATTCGGGAAGCTCGTGCTCACCGGACACCGCTAGTTCGACCTCCACCCCGGCGGCCCGGACGCGCTCGGCCAGATCCTCCAGGCCGTCGACGCCCGGCCCGCTGAAATCGTTACCCTCCGCGCCGTCGCGGCGCAGCATCTGGAGCAGTCGCCGCATCTCGGTCAGGGCCTCGCGGCTGGTCGTCTCGATCACCCGCAGCGCCTGGAGGGCCTCCTCGGGGCGCGCCTCGGCGATGTGGTTGGCGACCCCCGCCTTGACGGCGATCAGGCCCATGCCGTGCGTGACCACGTCGTGCAGTTCCCGGGCGATCCGCAGCCGCTCCTCGGCCAGGATCTGGCGCGCCCGCTGCTCCTGCGCGCACGCGGCGTGCCACCTGCGGCGCCGCAACCGGTGGCCGGCCAGCCAGCCGAGGGCGGACAGCAGCCAGGCGGCCGCGGTCCAGCCGACGGCCGCCCCCAGGCCGTACCGGGGATGGACGACCTGGGCGACCGCCGCGGCCGCCGTCGCGGCGGCGACGCATCCGCCCAGCACACGGGCCGACCACCGCGGCGGCGCGAGGGTCGCGACGGTGCCGAGCACGAGCGCGGTCGCCGCGAACGGATCCCACAGCACGCCGGTCACGGCCGCGACCGACGACAGGGCCACCGCGGTCGCCAACGCGCGCCGCGGCCACAGCCGCCGAACGGCCACGACCGAGCCCAGCACGACCGCCACCAGGCAGGACACCGGGAAGAAGGGGGTGAAGTCCGGCCGGTCCTTGAGCATGTTCCCGGCGACCATCACGTCCACCGCGACCAGCACGACCGCCGGCGGCAGGTCGAGGGCGAGCATGCGGCCCCGGCGCAGCAGGTGCGCCTGGCGCGCCTCGAAGTCGGCTTCGTCCACGGAGCGCACGTTATCCGCGCAGGTGACTCGCCGCATCGGCCCAGAATGGATCATCCCTGGGGATGAAGGCGGCGCCATGTCGGCGAGTGGTGTCCACGGCTGTCTGAACGAGAAATGTCGGCGCTAGGCCGATTCGCCGGAACGTGCCGTGCGGGCAGCCTGTGGGCATGTCGTCAACCCGACCTCCGGCACACGTCGTCTTCGCGTTCCCGGGACGGTGGCTGGCCGGGACATCACTGCTCATCGGACCGGTCCTGCTGCTGTTCGGGGTGCTCCTCCGAGCGAGGTTCCACTTCTTCTTCCCCGACCAACTGGCCGCCTACGACCGGTACCCGGTGCTGATGACGGCGTCCTACAGCTGCTTCGCGGCCGGGACCGTGGCCCTGTGGCCGGCCGTCAGCGACCTGGCCGTGCGCATCGGCGCCGTCCGGCCGGCGCCGGCGGCGTTCGGCGGCGGCCTCGTCCTGGTGGGGCTGTTCGCCCGCACGTTCCATGCCGGTGTGGACCATCTGGCCTTCGGGCTCGTCGACGCCCAGGGGCGGCCGTCGGCCACCGTGGCCGTGGCCGGCACCTATCAGGCGTTCCACATCTTCCAGTACACCTCGTTCGCGATCATGCTCGGCTGGCCCGTGCTGGCGGTCGGAGCCTGGCGCTCCGGCGTGCTCGGCCCGGTGCGCTGCCTCGGTCTGGCGCTCATGGCACTGCTGCCGCTGGGGGTGCTGAAGGGGACGACGCCGTTGTCGATCGCGGGTGCGGCGGGCCTGTGCGTCGCGTTCGTGCCACTTGGACTCGCGACCCTCCGGGAGGGGCCCCGCCCCTCCCGCCGGTCGGTGGCCCGGTTCGGTGCCGCCGCCTTGGCGGTGGTGATCCTCGGCTTCGTCTCCTCCCAGGGATGAGAATGGGGCGTCCAGGCACTCGGCGGATGCCTTTCCCGGGCTTTCGGCGTGCGGGTTGACGAGAGCGAAGCGCGCATGTCATCCTGGTCCCGGCATCGAGGTTGACAATTCTCATAGGTGTGGACAGCTATCGGCATTTTGGCTTATGCTGCCGTTCCGCGCCCGTCCTTCGACGTCCCCTCCTTCCGTATCGGCCGTGATGTCGTCGGCGTGCGCGCCTCCAGTTCGCCGCGAGCCCTCGGAAGGACACCTGTTGGCAGCCTCGCGCACCAGTTCCGCCGTACCCGCCGGTCCCCGCCGCGTCTCTTTCTCACGCATCCACGAACCCCTCGAGGTTCCCGATCTGCTCGCCCTGCAGACCAACTCCTTCGACTGGCTGGTCGGCAACGAGCGCTGGAAGGCCCGGGTCGAGGCTGCTCGGCAGGAGGGACGCAGGGACGTCCCGACGCAGTCGGGGCTGGAGGAGATCTTCGAGGAGATCAGTCCGATCGAGGACTTCTCCGGGACCATGTCCCTGTCGTTCCGGGATCACCGGTTCGAGCCGCCCAAGTACTCCGTGGAGGAGTGCAA
>NZ_JBEZJI010000041.1:0-81234 GCF_040649435.1 Actinomadura sp. NPDC048955 | reverse complement strand
TGTCGGCCCTACTGGTGGGGGGGGCGGGGGCGGCCCCCCCCCCTGTCGGGGTCTGGCACGCCCCCCACCGCGACCGCGTCGCGGCCGCGCAGGATCTGTTCGGCCAGGTCGCGGAGCCTCTCCGTCGCGGCGGTGTCCGAGCCGGTGTCGCCCGACAGGCCCGGGTCGGGGACCGACGGGCGGGGCGGCGCGGGGCGCGGCGGCGTGGCGCGCGGGCCATCCTCCACGGCGGTCACCACGGCGGACGGCTCGTGCCACGGCGCCGCCGCGTCGAAGACGAACCCCTCCAGGACGGCCGCGAGGTCCTCGCGCGAGGCGGTGCGGGTGAAGGTGCGCCACGTCTCGGGCGGCAGGAGGGTGAGGTTGCGGGTGGTCCCCGCCGAGTCCGACAGCCGTGCGGCGGCGCGGCGCGAGGCGTCACCGTAGGCGTAGATGGCGGCCCGCAGGTCGGTGCAGGTGCGGTCGAGCTGCGGCCAGCGGCGCAGGATCGCGCCGTGCAGCCGCTCGGCGCGCACCAGGATCTCCTCGGTGCCCCAGAGCTTCGGGGCCTGCTCGCGGAGCTCCTCGATGGTGCCGTTGGTGAGGGTGACCAGCTCGACGCTCCACAGCCGGAACGCGCGGGCGAGGCCGTCCGCGCCGTCGCGCGCCTGCTCGGGCGTCATCCGCGGGTCGGCCACGTTGAGCTGCTCCAGCGCGAGGAGCCGGTGCATCTCGCTCTGGCCGCCGTCCAGCATCATCCGCCGGACGAACATCAGCCCGACGACGCTCGTGAACGACGCCCTGTAGCGCAGCTGGTTCGGCTTCGGGAACACCTCGCGGACGGCGCCGAGCCCCTTCAGCACCCGCAGCCGGTTCTCGAAGACCTCGGCCGGGTAGCGGCGGCACACGTACCGCATCTGCTCGCGGCTCAGCCCGTCCTCGCCCGCGTCGGCGAACGCCGCGAGCAGCGTCTCGGCGACGTCCACCAGTTCCGGGTCGTCCACGACGGCGCCGCTGTCGCGGGCGAGCGCCGCGAACATCTGGCGGTAGACGCCCAGCACGGCCTCGCCGACCAGGACGTCGTCGAGACTGGCGGCCGCGTTGTCGGAGGCAGGGGACACGGCGCACTACGGTACGGCCACCGCGCCGCCAAGGTGGAATCGGCGCGGGCGCGCGATCGCCAGACCGAGACCGCGAAACCGTGGCGGATCACGCAGTGCGATGCCACACTCACAGAGCCGTGAAGACCAATCTCCCCGCCGAGCCCAACGCCTTCGTCGGCCGCGAACGCGACGCCGCCGACCTCGGCAGGCTGCTGGAGGGCATGCGCGCCGTCACCCTGTGCGGGGCGGGCGGGATCGGCAAGACGCGGCTCGCGCTGCACGTCGCGCACGCGGTTCTCGACGCTCCGGCGGCGGACGGCGCCGACGACGGGGGCGTCTGGTTCGTGGAACTGGCCGACGTCCGCCCGGACGGGACGACCGAGCCTGTCGCGCGGCGCGTCGCCGCGGCCCTCGACGTGGCCGAGGAGGACGGCCGGCCGCTCACCGAGACGCTCGCCGGGGCGCTGCGCGCGCCCGCGGTCCTGCTCGTCCTCGACAACTGCGAGCACGTCGTCGAGGAGTGCGCGAAGCTCACCGGCCTGCTGCTGGCCCGCTGCCCGCGGCTGCGGATCCTCGCCACCAGCAGGGAGCCGCTGCGGATGGCGGGGGAGAACGTGTGGCGGGTGCCGCCCCTGGAGCCGGACGAGGCGGTCCGGCTCTTCCTGGAGCGCGCGAGGGCGGCGCGGCCCGGGTTCGCCCCGTCCAGGGCCGTGTACGAGGTCACCCGGGCCCTCGACGGGATGCCGCTGGCGGTGGAGCTCGCCGCCGCCCGGGTCCGGGTGCTGTCGGCCGAGCAGATCGCGCGTCGCCTCGCCGACCGGTTCCGGCTGCTCAGCGCCGGGGACCGCACCGCCCCCGCCCGGCAGCGGACGCTGCGCGCCGCGATCGACTGGAGCCACGAGCTGCTGGACGGGCCGGAGCGCGTCCTCCTGCGGCGCCTGTCGGTCTTCTCCGGCTGGACGCTGGAGCAGGCCGAGCACGTCTGCGCCGGTCCCGCGCCGCCCGGCGGCGCCGCCCTGCCCGCCGACGACGTCCTGGACACGCTCACCGCGCTCGTCGACAAGTCACTCGTGACGGTGACCGGGGAGACCGGCGGGGAGGTCCGGTTCCGGCTGCTCGACAGCATCCGCGAGTACGCGGCCGAGCGGCTCGCGGACGCCGGCGAGGAGGCGGTGTTCCGCGGGCGGCACCGCGACGCCGTCCTCGCCGCCGCCGAGCGCGACGGCCGGGTCGCGCTCGGCGTCGAGCCCGCGCCCTGGGCGGACCGGGTGGCGCTGTTCCACCGGTACGACACCGAGCTCGGCAACGTGCGGGCCGCGCTGACCTGGTCGCTCGACCACGGCGACATCGCCGAGGGGCTGCGGCTGTGCACCGCGCTCCGGGCCTTCTGGATCGCGCGCGGCCGTGTCGCCGAGTGGGCCGACCGGACCGACTGCTTCCTGTCCGCCGGCCGCGATCTCGACCCGCGCGTCCTCGGCCCGGCCCTGGCCGGCCGCGCGCAACTCGCCGTCGGGGGCCGCGACTTCGCCCACGCCGCCCGGCGCGCCGGCGAGGCGCTCGCCCTCTGCCGCGAGGCCGGGGACGACTTCATGACCGCGACCGCGCTGATCACCGGCGCCGAGTGCCTCGCCCGCGCCGGCCGCTTCGCCGACGCCGCCGCCCGCCTGGACGAGGCCGACGCCCTCGTCCGCGGCCCCGGCCGGGAGTGGACCCGCGCCTACGCGTGCGCGGCCCGCGGCTACCTGCTGATCCGGGAGTCGCGCCTGCGCGAGGCCCGCGAGCGGCTCGACACGGCCGCGTCCGTCATGCGGGAGATCGGCCACCTGTGGGGCGCCTCGCACGCCATGATCGGCCTCGGCAGGCTCGCCGAGCTGCGCGGCGACCCGGACTCGGCCCGCGGAAACTACGCCGCGGTCCTGCCGATCCTCGCCGAGATCGGCGCGCGGCCGGAGCTGGCGCGGGCCCTCGCCGGGCTCGGCCGCGTCGCGCTCGCCCAGGGCGACCTGCCCTCGGCCCGCGCGTCCCTCGCGCGGAGCCTCGCGCTGAGCCGCTCGTCCGGCATCCGGCTGGACGTGGCCCGCGCCCTGGACGCGTTCGCCGAGCTGGTCGCGTGCGAGGGCGACGCGCGCGGCGCGGTCACGCTCGCGGGCGCGGCGTCCGCGCTGCGCGAGGCGACCGGGCGCGAGCCCGGCACCGGTGCGCGCCGCCAACGCGTGCTCGAACCGATCCGCCGCAGGATCGGCGAGCCCCTCGTCGCCCAGTACTGGGGCGAGGGCCGCGCGATGCCCGCCGACGACGCGGTCGCCCGCGCGCTGCGCGGCCCCGGGACCGTCCCGCCGCCGGGGCGGCCGGTGCCGGGCGGCGCCGCGGAGGCCGTCCCCGCGCCGGTCACGCCGCCGAGCACCCTGACGGCCCGCGAACGCGAGATCGCCCGCCTCGTCTCCCGCGGCCTCAGCAACCGCGGGATCGCCGACGAGCTGGTCATCAGCCCCGCCACCGCCGCCCGCCACGTCACCAACATCCTGACCAAGCTCGGCTTCTCCTCCCGCGCCCAGATCGCCGCCTGGGCCGTGGACAACGTCCCCGCGGAGGGCTCCTGACCGCCAGGTGTGTACACACCTCGTGCGCTCCCCGGGCGTCCGCCGAATACGACGGTGGTTGCGCACTTCGGCGCATGCGCGGCCGGGACCGGCCGTCCTAGCGTCGGCGCCATGCTCTCCAGAGGTGCGGACCCCGCCTACCCGGCGGTCACAGTGACCCGCGCGGTGTTCGGCACCGCGCCCGACCCCGGGAAGACCGCGGTGCTGGACGTGTCCTCCGGACGCTCCCTGTCCCACGCCGCGCTCTCCGCCATGGTCGGGACCGCGGCCTCCGCCCTGGCGCGCGCCGGGTCGGCGCCGGGGGAGGTGATCGGCCTGCGGCTGCGCGAGCCGCTGGACCTCGCCGTCGCGCTGCACGCCGTGATCGCGGCCGGTGCCGTCGCCTTCCCCCTCGCGGGCCCGGACGCGTCCCGCCTGCTGGACGAGACCGATGCCCGCTTCGTCATCACCGACGGCCCGGGCGGCGATGGCGACCGCCTCACCGGCGAGGCGGCCCCGCTGCGGCTCACCGACCTGCTCGCCGGCGGGGCCCGCGCGGACGCGGCCCCGCCCGCGCCCGCGGCCCCCGCCTGCGACGCCCTCGCGCTGCTGGCGGCGACGCGGGGGACCGGCAGGAGGCCCGCCCGGACGGTGCGGCTGACGCACGCGGAGGTCGTGGCGGGCCTGGTGAGGGTCGCCGAGTCGGCCATGTTCGGCGGCGCGGACACGGTGCTGAGCGCGCTGCCGTTCGGCACCGTCCTCGGGCTGAACGGGGTGCTCAACCCGGCGCTGCGGCTCGGCGCCACCGTCGTCGCGTTCTCCGAGACGGGGCGCCACGACCTGCTCCGCTCGCTGCGGGATCACCGGGTGACCGTCGCGGTGCTGCCGCCGGAGCTCGTGGAGGCCCTCGCCTACGAGCGCGCCGTCTGCCAGTACGACCTGCGGGCGCTGCGCGCCGTGGTGGCCGCCGGCGGGCCGCTCGCGGCGGAGGAGGCGCGGGCCGCCGCGTCCCGGCTCGGCTGCCCGGTGCGGCAGGCGTACGGGCTGGCCGAGGCCGGCGGGTTCACCCACCTCAACCTGCGCGCGGCCGAGGAGGGGACGCTCGACTCGGTCGGCCGCGGCCTGCCGGGCGTGGCGTGGCAGGTCGTGGATCCGCGCACCGGGGCGGTGCAGCCCTCCTACCAGCCGGGCGAGATGTGCGTCCGGCTCCCGGCGGCGCGGGCCGCCGCGGGGCCCGCGCGCTGGCTGCCCACCGGGGACTCGGCGTTCGCCGACGAGCACGGGCGGGTGTTCATCCTCGGGCGGCTCGCCGGTGCGCGCCGCGAACCGCCCGGCGACCCGGAGGCGGTGCTGGCCGCGCATCCGTCCGTGCGGGACGCCGTCGTGGTGCCCGCCCCCGACGACGACCTCGGGCTCGCGCCGCACGCGTTCGCCGTGCCGGCCGAACCGGTGTCCGAGGCCGACCTCCTCGCCTACGTCAACGGGCGCGTGCCGAGGACCCGGGAGGTGTCGGCGGTGCACGTCGTGGACGAGATCCCCCGCACGCCCGACGGCCGGGTCAGGCGCCGCGAGCTACTGGAACGCGCCGGCCTGGCCCCGTGACGTACACACGCGGCTACACACTTCTTCGGATGCGGCGCCGGACGGGCGCGGCGTACCTTCGCCGCATGTCCGAGGCGAGCACTCCGGTCCCCGGCGCCACGATCACCGACGTGGTGCTGGAGGCGGTCGGAGACGCGGACAGGGCCGGCTCCCGGCCGCGCAGGCGCCCCGCCCTCGTGGATCCCGCGGGCGAGCTCGGGCACGCCGACTTCGCGCGGGCGGTCCCGGCCGCGGCCGACGGCCTGCGCCGCCACGGGGTCCGGCACGGCGACGTCGGCGCGGTCCACGTCCGCGGCGTCCGCGAACTGGCCGTCGCCGCCCACGCGGTCACCGCCGCCGGGGCCGTCCCGGTCCTGCTCCCGCCCGGCGGCGCCCCCGCCGGGCTCGCCGGAATGATGAACGAGGCCGGCGCCCGGTTCCTGCTGACCGGAGAGGACACCGCGGCCGCGTCGATGGCCGCCGTGGAGCGTTCGTACGTCAGGCAGGTCTTCGCCTTCGGGGACGTCGACGGCGCCACGCCGTTCCGCCGCCTCCTGGAACCCGGGGCCGCCCCGGCGGGCGGGCCGCCCGGACCGCTCCGGGACCCGGCGCTGCGCGTGCCGGCCCCATGGGGGGACATCACCCACGCCGACCGCCTCGCCTACCTCTACCGCCTGTGCGGGACGCTGGGCATCTCGGAGGGAGACGTGGTCGCCCTGTGCGGCCAGGACGTCCCCGCGCCCACGCGGATGGGGCTGGTGGACCTGTGCCTCATGCGGGGCGCCACCCTCGTGGGCGTCCCCGGCCGCGACGTGGGGGACCTCCTCGAAGCGATCCTCGACCACCGGGCCACCGCCGCCGTCGTCACCCCGGCGCAGCTCCGCGCCATCGCCTTCGACCACGGTCGCGTCCCCGTCCCCGGGGTCCGCCTCCTGGTGACGGGCGCGCCGTCCGCCGAGGCCGTCCACGCCTGCCGCTCCCGGCACCGCTGGCCGGTCGCCCTGCTGTGCTGACGGGCCGTTCCCGCGCGCCCCGGGGACGCGCGGGAACGGCGGGCGTCAGCTCGTGGGGGCGGGGTGGGGGATGGACTTGTGCTCCAGGTAGGCGTGCAGGCCCTCGGGGCCGAGCTCGCGGCCGAGGCCGCTGTTCTTGTAGCCGCCGAAGGGGGTGTTCGGGTCGAGCGTGTACATGTTGACGCCGCAGCTCCCGGTGCGGATGCGGCGGGCGACCTCGACGCCGTGCTCGACGTCGGAGGTCCAGACCGAGCCGCCGAGCCCGTAGTCGCTGTCGTTGGCGATCTTGATGGCGTCGTCCTCGTCCTCGTAGGGGATGAGGACCAGCACGGGGCCGAAGATCTCCTCGCGGGCGATGCGCATGTCGTTGCCGACGTCGCCGAAGACGGTGGGCGCGACGTACCAGCCGCGGTCGTGCGGGCGGTTCAGCCCGCCGGTGATCAGCTTGGCGCCCTCGTCCTGGCCGATCCGGATGTAGTTCTCCACGCGCTCCTGCTGCCGCCTGGCGACCAGCGGGCCGATCTCGCAGCCGTAGTCGGCGGGGTCGCCGACCGACAGACCGCCCACCATGGTCGCGAGGGCGTCGGCGACCTCGTCGTAGCGGCGGCGGGACGCGAGGATGCGGGTCTGCGCGGCGCACGCCTCGCCGTTGTTCATCAGCGAGGCCAGCTTGAAGCCCTCGACGGTGGCGGCCAGGTCCGCGTCGTCCAGGACGATCGCGGCGGACTTGCCGCCGAGTTCGAGGGTGACCCGCTTGAGCTGCTCGCCGCAGACCGCACCGATCTTGCGCCCGGCGGCGGTGGAGCCGGTGAAGGACACCTTGTCGACGTCGGGGTGCGCGACGAGGTAGGCGCCGACCTCGCGTCCGGCCGGGACGATGTTGACGACGCCCTCGGGGATGCCCGCCTCGCGGATCCACTCGGCCAGCAGGTAGGAGTCGAGGGGCGTCTCGGGGGAGGGCTTGGCGACGACCGTGCAGCCGGCGATGAGCGCGGGCGCGAGCTTGAGCATCAGCGTGAACTGCGGGACGTTCCACGGGACGATCGCCGCGACGACGCCGACCGGCTCCTGGGTGACCGTGACCGGCCCCAGCATGCCCTGCCGCTCCTCCTCCCAGGTGTAGGAGGCGGCGAGGTCCACGTAGTACTGGAGCACCATCTGCGGGATGGCCGCCTGCCCGAACACCGAGAACATGATGGGGGAGCCCATCTCGGCGGTCACCAGGTCGGCCATCTCCTGCTGCCGCTCGGCGTAGATCGCCGAGAGCCGGCCGACGATCTCCGCGCGCTCGGCGGGGGTCATCCGCGGCCAGGGGCCCTCGTCGAAGGCGCGCCGGGCCGCCGCGACGGCCGCGTCGATGTCGCCCTCGGTGCCCTCGGGGACCCGCCCGATGACCTCCTCGGTGTGCGGGGAGACGACGTCGATCACGCCGGTCCCGGCCGGTGCGGCCCACTCGCCTCCGATGAACAGCCGATCGTGCTCGCGCATGCTGCTGTGCCTCCCCTGCCCGAGGGCCGACGCGGGTAACCGAATGCTTGCTTGGCCACAGCATCGCATGACGTCCCGGGGCGTTGGCAAGAGGAATGAGACTGGAGTCTCATTTGGTCCAACGGACCCCGTGCCAGAGACCGCCGAGGGGCGCCGTACGCCGCACCCGACGCTCCTGGAGTCCTAGAGCAGGTGGCCGTTCGGGCGGCGGGCGCGCTCGGCGAGTTCGGGCAGCTCGACCGCCTCGACGCCCGCGGCCGCGAGGGTCTCCGCGCCCGTCCCCGCGGCGAACAGGGCCGGCTCGCGCCACGCGAACACGACGCGGCGGGCGCCCGAGGCGACGATCAGCTCCGCGCACGTGCGGGGGCGCGACGCGCGGTGCCCGCACGGTTCGAGGGAGCTGTAGACGGTCGCCCCGGCCAGGTCGCCGCGCGTCCTGGCGAGCGCGGCCTCCTCCGCGTGGTCGTGCGGGTCGTCCTCGCGGGAGAAGCCGCGCGCGACCTCCCGCCCGTCCGCCCCGACGATGACCGCGCCCACCGAGAACGCGGTGCGCGACGGCGGGCACAGGGCCGCGAGGTCGCAGGCCAGGGCCAGCCAGCCGAGGTCATCCACGCGCGCCCCCGGCCAGGTAGCGCAGCAGGGCGAGGTCGCCGATGCGGGTGGCCTCCTGGAGCCGCATGGGCCGCTCCGGGGACTGCGGGAACACCCCGGACCGCACGAAGCGCGGCGCGGACGGGTCGCCGACGAAGAACGGCGCGACCACGAGCTGGAGCTCGTCCACCGCGTCGGCGGTGAGGAACAGCGTGTGGATCCCGCCGCCGCCCTCGACCATCAGCCGCCGGACGCCCCGGGCGGCGAGGTCGCCGAGCACCGCGTCCAGCGCGAGCGGGTCGCCCGCGTCCACGACGTCGGCGAGCCCGGCCAGCCGGGTCGCCAGGGCGCCCGCCGTGCCGGTCGGGGCGTACACGAGCTTCGGGGACCCGCCCGTGGTGAAGAACCGCGCGCCGGGGTCCAGGTCGCCGCTCCAGGTCAGCGTCACCTTGGTGAGGTCGGGCGGCAGCCCGCGTGCGACCCGCTGCTCGCGCCGCGCCGCCGACCGCACGAGCAGCCTCGGGTCGTCGGCCCGGACGGTGCCCGCGCCGACGAGGATCGCGTCGCAGCCGGCGCGCACCGCGTCGACCCGGTCCCAGTCGGCCGTGCTGGACAGCCGCAGCCGCTCCGGAGTCGCGTCGTCGATGTAGCCGTCGGCGGACATCGCGCAGCTCAGCAGCACGTAGGGACGCTCGCTCACGCCGCCACCCTACGGGAGCGCCGCGTCCTTGATCGCATCGCCCGCGCAGATCGTTTGAGGCGACTCGGCGTTTCTGCGCCGGATGTGTCGGAGGGGGTGCCTATGGTTGCTGCGACATGCGAATCCTGCACACCTCCGACTGGCATCTCGGCAGATCGTTCCACCGCGAGGACCTGCTGGCCGCGCAGGCGGCGTTCGTCGACCACCTGGTCGAGACCGTCGCGGCGGAGCGGGTCGAGTGCGTGCTGGTCTCCGGGGACGTCTACGACCGGGCCCTGCCCGCGGTCGACGCCGTCCGGCTGTGCAACGAGGCCCTGGAGCGGCTCGCCGCCCTCACCCGGGTCGTGCTCATCGCGGGCAACCACGACTCCGCGCGCCGCCTCGGGTTCGGCTCGGCGCTGATGGACGCCGCGGGCGTGCACGTCCGCACCGACTTCGCGACCGTGGGGGAGCCCGTCGTCGTCGGCGACGCCGCGATCTACGGCATCCCCTACCTGGAGCCCGAGCTCGTCCGCCACCCGTGGGAGCTGGACGAGCGCAGCCACGCCGCCGCGCTCACCGAGGCCATGCGCCGCGTCCGCGCCGACGCCGCGCGCCACGACCGGCTCTCGGTCGTGCTCGCGCACGCGTTCGTCACCGGCGGCGAGTCCAGCGAGAGCGAGCGCGACATCTCGGTCGGCGGCTCCTCGCAGGTGTCGGCGTCGGTGTTCGACGGCGTCGGCTACGCGGCGCTCGGCCACCTGCACGGCGCCTGGCGCATCGGCGACCGCGTCCGCTACTCGGGTTCGCCGCTGGCCTACTCCTTCTCCGAGGAGCGGCACGTCAAGGGCTCCTGGCTGATCGACCTGCGCGCCGACGGCGTCGCCGCGGAGTTCGTGGAGGCGCCCGTCCCGCGGCGCCTGGCCCGGGTCCGCGGCCGCATCGACGACCTGCTCTCCGACCCGTCCTTCGACGGGCTGGAGGACCGCTGGCTCCAGGTCACGCTCACCGACGGGCGCCGCCCGTCCGCCGCGATGGAGCGGCTGCGCCGGCGCTTCCCGCACACGCTCGTCCTCGGCTTCGAGCCCGAGGGCGGCGGCGCCGACGGCGCCCGCGCCTGGTCCGAGCACGTCCGCGAGCGCTCCGCCCTCGACATCGCGGGCGACTTCGTCGCCGAGGTCACCGACGGGCCCGCCGGCGGCGACGAACGCGCCCTGCTCCACGAGGCCTTCGAGGCCTGCCGCCAGAAGGAGGCCATGGCGTGAGGCTGCACCGGCTGGAGATCGCGGCGTTCGGGCCCTTCTCGGGGACCGAGGTCATCGACTTCGACGCGCTGTCCGACGCCGGGCTGTTCCTCATCCAGGGCCGGACGGGCGCGGGCAAGACGAGCGTCCTCGACGCGGTCTGCTTCGCTCTCTACGGGCAGGTGCCCGGCGTCCGCAACGCGGTCAAGGGCCTGCGCAGCGACCACGCGCCGCCCGGCGCGGGGCCGCGCGTGGTGCTGGAGACGACCATCCGGGGCCGCCGCCTGCGCGTCTCGCGCTCGCCCGCCTGGGAGCGGCCGAAGCTGCGCGGGTCCGGGACGACGACCGAGCACGCCAAGGTCGTCGTCGAGGAGTTCGAGCACGGCGGCTGGGTGGGGCTCACCACGCGGCTCGACGAGGCGGGCGACCTCGTGACGCGGATGCTCGGCATGACCGCCGTCCAGTTCTGCCAGGTGGCGATGCTGCCGCAGGGGGAGTTCGCCGGGTTCCTGCGCGCCGGCGCCGACGAGCGCCGCAAGGTCCTGGAGCGGCTCTTCGCCGCCGAGGTGTACGCGCAGGTCGAGAAGTGGCTCGCCGAGCGGCGCGCCGCGACGGGCCGGGAGGCCGCCGGGCTCGGGGCGCGGGCGGTCTCGATCGCCGACCGGATCTGCGAGACGACCGGCGCCGCGCCGCCCCGCGAGCCCCGTCCGGCCGTCCCGGCGCCGCGCCGCGGGGAGCCGGCCGTGGAGCCGTTCGCCGAGGTGGAGGCGCTGCCCGCGTGGGCCGCCGAGCTGGCGGGCGGCCAGGAGGACGTCCGCGCTGTCGTCGAGGAGCTGCGCGCGGGCGCGGCGGCGACGCTGCGCGCGGCGCGCGAGGAGCTGGAGGAGGCGCGGGCGCTCGCCGACCGGCGGCGCCGCCACGCCGAGGCGCTCGCCAGGCGCGACGCGCTGGCCGGGCGCGCGGAGGAGAAGTCGCGGCTGGCCTCGCGGCTCGACGCCGCCGCCCGCGCCGACCGGGTCGTCCCGCTCGTCAGGGACGTCCAGGCCCGGCACGGGGAGGCGGGCCGCGCCCGCCGCTGGGCCGAGGAGACCCGGTCCCGGGCGGCCGCGCTGCTGCCGCCGAAGGCGCCGCAGGACGTCCTCGCCAAGGCCGAGCGCGACCGCCGCGACGAGGTCGCGGGCCTGGAGGGACGCAGGGCCGCCGCCGCCCGGCTCCGGCAGGCCGGCCGCGAGCGGGAGGCGCTGGCCGGGGAGCTGCTGCGGCTGGAGCCGGAGGACGCGCGGATCCGCGCCGCGCTCGCCGAGCTTCCCGCGCTCGTGGAGGCGCGCCGCGCCGAGCTCGACGAGGCCAGGGTCGCCGCCGCCGGGCGCTCGGGCGCCGCGGCGGACGTCCGCGACGCCGGGCGCCGCCTCGACGCCGCGCAGCGCCGCGACCGGGTCGAGCTCCGGCTCGCCGAGGCGGAGGCCCGGTACCGGACCGCGGTCGACGCGGCCCAGGACGCCCGGCAGGCCGTCCTCGACCTGCGGCAGGCGCGGCTGGACGGCATGGCCGCCGTCCTCGCCGAGGAGCTGGCGGACGGCGAGCCCTGCCGGGTCTGCGGCTCCACCGAGCACCCGGCCCCGGTCACCTCGCTCGCGCTGATCCCGACCGAGGAGCAGGTGGAGGAGGCGCAGGCCGGGGCCGACGCCGCCCAGGACGCCCGGGAGCAGGCCGGCACCAGGGCCGGGGAGCTGCGCACCGAGCGCGACGAGCTGCTGGAGATCGCCGGTGAGGCCGACGCGGACGCCCTCGTCGCCGAGCTCGCCGAGGCGCAGGCGGCGCTGGAGGCCGCGCGGGCCCGCGCGGCGGAGGCCGAGCGCCTGGAGCAGGCGCTCCACCGCGACGAGCAGGAGCTCGACCGGGTCCGCTCCGCGCAGGAGGAGACGTCCCGCGCCCTCACCGAGAACCGCACGCACGACCGGGAGCTGGCCGCCGAGCAGGCCCGGCTGTCCGCCGAGCTCGACGAGGCACGCGGCGGCGACCCGACGCTGGAGGCCCGCATCGCCCGGCTCGCCGGCGAGGCCGACCTGATCGCCGCGGCGGTCGAGGCGGCCCGCGCGTACGGGCGCGCCGCCGAGGAGCTGTCCGCCGCCCGCGCGAAGGCCGGGCAGGAGGCCGGGGAGCAGGGGTTCCGGACGCCGGAGGAGGTCCTCGAAGCCGAGCTTCCGGACGAGGAGCAGGGCGTACTGCGCGACCGGATCCGCAGGCTCGACGACGAGGAGGCGGAGGTCCGCGCTCTGCTCGGCGACCCGGAGCTGGTCGCGGCCGCCGCCGCTCCCGCACCCGACCTGCCCGCCCTGGAGGCGGCGGCGGCCGCCGCGGACGCGGCGCACACCGGGGCCGCGAACGCCGCCGACCGCGCGCGGCACCGCTGCGAGCGCCTCGCCGAGCTGCGCATGGACCTCGCCGCCGCCGTCGGCGCGTGGCGTCCCGCCGCCGGGCGGCACGAGGTCGCCGAGCGCCTGGCGGGGCTCGCCTCGGGCAAGCACCCCGCGAACCGGCACGACATGTCGCTGTCGGCGTACGTGCTGGGCGCCCGTCTCCGCCAGGTCGTCGCCGCCGCGAACGAGCGGCTGGACCGCATGTCCGGGGGCCGCTACGCCCTCGTGCACACCGTCGAGAAGGCGGCGGGCGACCGTGCCAGGGGGGCCGGGGGGCTCGGCCTGCGCGTCGCCGACTCCTGGACGGGCCTGGAGCGCGACCCTGTCACCCTCTCGGGCGGCGAGTCGTTCATCACCTCGCTGGCGCTGGCCCTCGGCCTCGCCGACGTCGTCACCGCCGAGGCGGGCGGCACCGAGATCGGCACCCTGTTCGTCGACGAGGGGTTCGGCACGCTCGACGAGGAGACCCTCGACGAGGTCATGGACGTCCTGGACGGCCTGCGCGACGGCGGCCGGGCGGTCGGCATCGTCAGCCACGTCGCCGAGCTGCGCGCCCGCATCCCCGCGCAGCTCCGCGTCACCAAGGACCGCGCGGGCTCCACCGCCGCGGTCGTCGTCTGACGCGCCCGGCGGGCGGGCGCCGGTCAGCCGGAGATGTACTGCAGGATCACGTTGTGCACGTGGTGGCTCTTGTCGGCGCCGCGGAACTCGACCTCGTAGGTGTGCGTGCCGACGTTGATCGCGATCGAGCCGGTGGAGAAGTAGGACCCGGCCCACGACTTGTTGCTGACCACGCTCACGGAGGTGACCCGGGAGTAGGGCACGCTGGTGATCGCGTACTTCTTGCCGGCGAAGCTGCGGTCCTGGATGATCACCCGGCGGTCGGTGAGCCCGATGAACCCGGTGCCGGCGCCGACCGCGTCGTAGACGGCGATGATCTGCTCGCCGGGCAGCAGCCCGCTCTCGATCTGCTTGAGCTGGCCCGACCTGTCGTGCTGGACCCCGTCGCCCATGGCTCCTCCGGTGCTCGCGGCGTTCGTCCCGTTCCGTAGGGAGTGTCTCAGCCGCCGGGCGCGGACCGGGCGGCTTCCAGGAAGCCGACGCACCGGCCCAGCAGATCGATCAGCGTCTGCCGCTCGGCGTCGGTGAACTCGGCGGCGAGCCCGCGCTCGACCCTGACCGCGCGGGCGTCGGCGCTCTCCAGGACGGCCGCGCCCTCGGCGGTGATCCGCGTCTCCAGGATGTTGCGGTGCCACTCGTGCGGGGTGCGCTCGATCAGCCCGCGCTCCTGGAGGTTCTTCAGGACGGTGTTCATCGTCGGCGGGGTGACCGCGCACTTGCGGGCCAGCGCGGCGGCCGACATGCCCGGGTTGTCGTCGAGGTGCAGCAGGGCCGCGTACTGCGGGACCGTGAGCCCGCTCGGCTTCAGCGCCGCCTGCTTGGCGCCGTTGAGCGCCTGCTCGGCGCGCTTGAGGTGCGAGCCGAGGCGCTCAGAGGCGGGCAACGAGGTCATTCCCGCATGGTAGCGAGCCTGCGGGGAGAAGTCTGTTGACGAGTATTAGGGTTCTAACTATCGTATGTGCGCGTACTAATGATGTAACTCGAACGGAGATGTCATGTCGCGCATCCAGCGCTCCACCGCGGCGGCCGTGGCGGGCCTCGCCGTCGCCGCCCTCACCGTCTCCGCGGCGCCCGCGTCCCTGGCGGCCGGCCCGCGCGCCGCCGCGGCCCCGGCGGCCGCGTCGCGGATCTCCACGGCCTACGTGCTGCCGGGCGACCGCGTGTATCCCGAGGGCATCGCCGCGGACCCGCGCACCGGCACGATGTACGCCGGGTCCTTCGAGGACGGCACGGTCTACCGCATGCGTCCGGGCCGCCGCACGGCCGAGGTGTTCCTGCCCGCCGGCGCCGACGGCCGCCACACCGCCAACGGGCTCGAGGCCGACCGGGCCGGGCGGCTGTGGGTGATCGACTCCTCGTCCGGCGTGGCGGTCTACGACGCCCGCAGCCGCGCCCTGCTGGCGCGGTTCGCCGTCCCCGGCGACGGCGCCCGGTTCGTCAACGACCTCGCCGTCGCCCCTGACGGCGGCGTCTACCTGACGGACAGTTCCCGCGCCGTCGTCTACCAGGTCACGCCGCGGGACCTGGAGGAGGCCCGGGGCGGGACGGGGACGCTCACGCTCCGGTTCGACCTGAGGGACGTCCTCGAACCGCACGAGCCGGCCGACTTCACGCTCAACGGGATCGTCGCCGACCCCGCCGGGCGGTTCCTGCTGACCGACGACATGCTCGGCGGCGACCTCTACCGGCTGGACCTCGCCACCGGTGCCGTCCGCAAGGTCGCTCTGAGCGGCGGCGACATGCGCAACGCGGACGGTCTGGAACTCCAGGACGGGCGCCTCTGGACGGCCGACAACGTCGACAACGCCCTCACCCGCTGGCATGTCGCGCCCGACGGGACGCGGGCCCGCCTCGAGCGCACGCTGGCGGACCCGTCCCTCCAGGTCCCGACGACGCTCGTCCGCCGCCACGGGACGCTCTACGTGGTCCGCTCGCAGTTCGACAAGGGCGGCCCCCTCGGCGACGGCATCCCGGAGATCCCCTTCACCGTCGCCGCCGTCCGGGGCCTCTGACGGCTGAACTCGGCCATTACCTCCATATGTGAATGCCATTCATTATTAGCTCGAAAACGTGAAACTCTGCCGCATTGCGAGAGGTTCTTCGAGACGAACTGGCTTTCTGGAAAAAGCCGGATAAACATGCTTCAATCACTTCCGGGTGATCGCCTCGGACGGTTCGTCATCGAGCGAAAGGAGAGGCCATGACCGGCTCCCAGGACCGGGCGGCCCTCTGGGTCAGGCCCGACTACGAGATCATCGAGACCTCGCTGGAGGTCACGGCGTATCTCACCGCCGAAAGCTGAGAACGGCTCCTATGCGGTTGCGGATTCTCGGCACCGCGGCGGGCGGCGGCGTTCCCCAGTGGAACTGCGGATGCACCGGGTGCGCCGCCGCCCGCGCCCGCCCCGCGCTGCGCCGCCGGCACGCCTGCGTCGCGGTCGAGGCCGGCGGCGGGCGGTGGCTCCTGGTCAACGCGACGCCGGACGTCGCCGCCCAGATCGAGGCCGCCGCCGAGCTGTGCCCGGACCCGGGGTCGCGGCGCAGCCCGGTGGCGGGCGTGGCCCTCACCGACGCCGAGTTCGACCACGTCCTCGGGCTGCCCGTTCTGCGGGAGGCGCCGAGCCTGCACGTCCTCGCCACCGCCCCGGTCCGGCACGCCCTCTCCCGCGGCCTCCGCCTGGACGACGTCCTCGCCCCCTATGCGGGCGTGACGTGGTCGGAGCTCGCGGAGGATGAGCCCACCGTCTTCGGCGCGCTGGAGGTGCGGGCCGTCCGCGTCTCGGGGAAGCGGCCCCGCTACGCCGCGGACCTCGACGCCCCCGGCGACGCGTGGTCGGCGGCGCTGCGCGTCACCGACCGCCAGGAGGGCGGGACCGTCGTCTACGCGCCCTGCCTGGCCGCCTGGCCCTCCTCGCTCGACGACGCGCTGGCCGGGGCGGACTGCGTGTTCCTCGACGGCACCTTCTGGGACGACGAGGAGCCCCGGCGCTCCGGCTGCTCCGACCGGACCGCCACGGGAATGGGGCACCTGCCCATCACCGCCACGCGCGGGCCGTTCGCCGAGCTGCCCGCCGCGCACCGCCTCTACACCCACCTGAACAACACCAACCCGCTGGTCGACCCGGACGCGGACGGGCACCGCGCGCTGGCCGCCCTCGGCATCGAGGTCGCCGCGGAGGGCGCGGTGATCGACCTGTGAACCTCGAAGACCGGCTGCGCGCGCTCGCGGCCGAGCGCTACCACCACCGGCACCCGTTCAACGTCCGGATGCACGAGGGCCTGCTCTCCCCGGCCGAACTGCGCCGGTGGGTGCTCAACCGGTTCCACTACCAGCGCCGCATCCCCGTGAAGGACGCGTATGTCCTCGCCAAGCTCGGCAGCCGCGACCTGCGGCGGAGCTGGATCCGCCGCATCCACGACCACGACGGCCGTCCCGGGGAGGACGGCGGGATCGAGCGGTGGCTGCGCCTCGGAGCGGCCGTCGGCCTGGACCGGGCGGCGCTGCTGTCGGGCGAGGGCGTCCTGCCGGGCGTGCGGTTCGCGGTCGACGCCTACGTGGGCTTCTGCCGCGACGGCTCGCGCCTGGAGGCCGTCGCGTCCTCGCTGACCGAGCTGTTCGCGCCCGAGCTGATGGCGACCAGGATCGACGCCTGGGAGCGCCACTACCCGTGGGTCGAGCCCGAGGGGCTGCGCTACTTCCGCGCGCGGGTGTCGCAGGGGCGTCGCGACTCCGCCGAGGCGCTCGCCCTCGTCCGGCAATGGGCGCGTACTCCCGAGGACGAGGAGAGGGTGCTGGCCGCGCTCGCCTTCAAGTGCGACGTCCTCTGGTCGCTGCTGGACGCGGTCGAGCACGCGTCCGCCGCCGAGGAGCCCTCCGATGTCGGCTGACCGGGCGGAGGGGGAGTGGCGGCCCGTCCTCGCGCGCTCCGTCGTCCTCAGGCACGACGCGGTCCGCGGCGCCGACCTGCTGCTCATGCCCGAGCGGGCGGTGCGGCTCAGCGCGACCGGCGGCCGCGTCCTGCGGCTCTGCGACGGCCGCCGGACGGTCGCGGACATCATCGCCGCGCTGGGGAAGAGCTTTCCGGACGCGCCGCTGGCCGACGACGTCCCCGAGTTCCTCGACCGCGTGCGGGCGGAAGGATGGCTGCGATGACCGGTGCGCCCGCCCCCTGGGCCCTCCTCGCCGAGCTCACCCACGCCTGCCCGCTGCACTGCCCCTACTGCTCCAACCCCCTCGAACTCGTCCGGCGGGACGCCGAACTCGGCACCGCCGACTGGGCCCGCGTCTTCGCCGAGGCGGCGGGCATCGGGGTCGTCCAGGCGCACCTGTCGGGCGGCGAGCCGTTGCTGCGCCGCGACCTCCCGGAGATCACCCGGGCCGCGCACCGCGCGGGCGTCCACACCCAGCTCGTCACGAGCGGCCTCGGCCTGACCGCGCCCCGCCTGGACGGCCTGGTCCGCGCCGGGCTGGACGGCGTGCAGCTCTCCGTCCAGGACGCGCGCCGGGTGCCGTCCGACCTCATCGCCGGGCGGACCTCCTACCGGGCCAAGGAACGCGCCGCCGGGGTCATCGCCGCCGCCGGGCTCCCGTTCGGGCTGAACGTCGTCCTGCACCGGCACAACCTCGACCGCCTCCCCGAGATCCTCGACCTCGCCGCCGCCTGGGGCGCCGACCGGATCGAGCTGGCCAACACCCAGTTCTACGGGTGGGCGCTGCGCAACCGCGCGGCGCTGCTGCCCGCGCGCGACCAGCTCGACCGGGCCAGGGCCGTCGTCGCCGAGCGGCGGGAACGGCCCGGCCCAGAGATCATCTGGGTGCTGCCGGACTACTACGAGGGCGTCCCGAAACCCTGCATGGGCGGATGGGGCGCGCGCTCCATCACGGTCGGCCCGGACGGGACCGCGCTGCCGTGCCCGGCCGCGTACGCCCTGCCGGACCTGGAGCCGCCGAACGTCCGCGACCACCCGCTGGGGTGGATCTGGGCGGACTCGCCCGCCTTCAACGCCTACCGGGGGACCGGCTGGATGACCGGCCCGTGCCGGGAATGCCCCCGCCGCGACACCGACTTCGGCGGCTGCCGCTGCCAGGCGCACGCCCTCACCGGGGACGCCGCCCGCACCGACCCCGCCTGCTCGCTCTCGCCCGACCACCACCTGGTGCGGGACCTGGCCGACGCCGCCGGCGACGGGCCCGGGAGCGACTTCGCCTACCGGCGTCCGCCGCCCGCCGTCACAGGTTCGTGAGCAGGACGGCGGGGTTCTCCACGCAGTCGGCCACGAACCGCAGGAACCCGCCCGCCGCGCCGCCGTCGCAGACCCGGTGGTCGAACGTCAGCGAGAGCTGCGTCATCTTGCGCGGCACGACCGCGCCGTCCACGACCCAGGGACGGTCGATGACGCGGCCCACGCCGAGCAGCGCCGCCTCGGGATGGTTGATGATCGGGGTGGAGCCGTCCACGCCGAACACGCCGTAGTTGTTGAGGGTGAACGTGCCGCCGGTCAGCGCCTCGGGCGGCAGCCCGCCCGAGCGCGCGAGGCCGGTGAGCCTGGCCAGCTCCGCGGCGATCTGCGCGGTCGTCATCAGGTGCGCGTCCCGCACCACGGGCACGACGAGGCCGCGGTCGGTCTGCGCGGCGAAGCCGAGGTTGACGTGCCCGTACCGGACGATCTCCTGCCGGTCGGCGTCGACCGAGGAGTTCAGCTCGGGGAACTCCCGCAGAGCGGCCACGCAGACGCGGGCCAGCAGGGCCAGCAGCCCGACGCCGAGTTCGGGCCGGGTGCGCCGGAGGGCGTCCTTGGCCTCGACCAGGGCGGTGGCGTCGGCGTCCACCCAGGTCGTCGCGTCCGGGATCTCGCTGCGGCTGTGGGTGAGCTTGTCGGCCACCGCTCGGCGGATCCCCCGCAGCGGGATCCGCTCGGGCATCGGATGGGCTGCGGGCACCGGCGTCCCGGCGGGCGTGCCGGCGGGTGTGCCGGTGGTGGCGATGGCCTGCTCGACGTCGCGGCGCAGGATCACGCCGCGCGGGCCGGTGGCGGCGACGGCGGCGAGGTCGAGGCCGTGCTCGCGCGCGATCCTGCGGACCAGCGGAGAGATCACGCGCGGGGCGCCCGCGCGGCGGGGCTCCGGCGCGGGCGCGACGGGAGCGGCCGCTACTGGAGCGGCCGCTACTGGAGCGGGGGCCACCGCCGGGGCCTTCGGGCCGCCCGCGCGGCGCCGTCCGCGCCGTCCCGGCCCGTGCCCGGTGCCGTAGCCGATCAGGACGTTGCCGGACCCGGCCTGCTCCTCCTCGCGGTAGCGGGCCGCGTCCGGATGCGCGTCCGGGACGGGCCGCACGTCCGGGGCGGCCGCCGACTCCGCGGGGCCGACCTCGATGAGCGGCTCGCCGACCGCGAGGACCGCGCCCGCCTCCGCGTGCAGCCGCAGGACGGTTCCCGCGTAGGGGACGGGCACCTCCACGGCCGCCTTGGCGGTCTCGACCTCCACCACGACCTGGTCGACCTCGACGGTGTCGCCCGCGGCGACCTTCCATTCGACGATCTCGGCCTCGGTCAGGCCCTCGCCGAGGTCGGGCAGGCGGAACACCTGCCGGGTGGCGGCGGTCACGAGGCCTCCCTGTCCAGGTGCAGGACGTCGGGGACGTCGTCGAACTGGAGCCGGTCGACGGCGTCCAGGACGCGGTCGGCGTCCGGCAGGTGCGAGTGCTCCAGCTTCGGCGGCGGGTAGGGGATGTCGAACCCGGAGACGCGCAGCACGGGCGCGGCCAGCGAGTGGAAGCAGCGCTCCTGCACGCGGGCCGCGATCTCCGCTCCGACGCCCGCGAAGCCCTGCGCCTCCTGGACGACCACGCAGCGGCCCGTCTTGCGGACCGAGGCGGTCACCGTCCCGTCGTCGAACGGGACGATGGTGCGCAGGTCCACCACCTCCAGGTCGCGTCCCTCCCGCGCGGCGGCCTCGGCGGCCTCCAGCGCCACCGGGACGCTCGGCCCGTAGGCGACGAGCGTCGCGTCCCGCCCCTCGCGGCGCACCACGGCCCGCCCGAACCCGGCGGCGCGCCGGTTCTCGCGGGTGATGTCGCCCTTGGCCCAGTACAGCCGCTTGGGCTCCATGAAGATGACCGGGTCGGGGTCGGTGACGGCGTCGCGCAGCAGCCAGTACGCGTCGTCGGCGGTGGCGGGCGTGACGACCTTCAGGCCCGGCGTGTGCGCGTAGTAGGCCTCGCTGGAGTCGCAGTGGTGCTCGACGCCGCCGATGCCGCCCGCGTAGGGGATGCGGATCACCATCGGCAGCGACAGGCGGCCGCGGGTGCGGTTGCGGAACTTGGCCACGTGCGAGGCGATCTGCTCGAAGGCCGGGTAGGCGAAGGCGTCGAACTGCATCTCCACCACGGGGCGGAAGCCGCCCATCGCCATGCCCACGGCCAGGCCGACGATCCCGGCCTCGGCGAGCGGGGTGTCGAAGCAGCGGTCCTCGCCGAAGTCGCGGGTCAGCCCGTCGGTGATGCGGAAGACCCCGCCGAGCGGCCCCACGTCCTCGCCGAAGACCAGCACCCGCTCGTCCTCGGCCAGCGCGTCCCGCAGCGCGGCGTTCAGCGCCTGCGCCATCGTCGTCGCGGGCATGTCAGTCCTCCCCGGGGAGCATCTCGGACGCCAGCAGGGCGCGCTGCTCGCGCAGCTGTGGCGTGGGTTCGGCGAAGACGTGGTCGAACAGCTCGAACGGGTCGGCCTCCGGGTCGGCGGCCATCCGGTCGCGCAGGCGCGCCGCGTACTCCTCGGCGGCCTCCCGCGCGGACGCGACGTCCTCCTCCGAGAGCAGGCCGCGGCCGCGCAGGTGGGTCTCCAGCCGCGCGAGGGGGTCGGCCGCCTCCCACCGCGCGACCTCCTCGTCCTCGCGGTACCGGGAGGCGTCGTCGGCGTTGGTGTGGGAGTCCATGCGGTAGGTGTGCGCCTCGACCAGGTACGGGCCGCCGCCGGAGCGGGCGTGCTCGACGGCGGCGGTCAGGACCGACAGCACCGCGACGAGGTCGTTGCCGTCGACCT
This sequence comes from Actinomadura sp. NPDC048955, assembly GCF_040649435.1. Classification (NCBI taxonomy): domain Bacteria; kingdom Bacillati; phylum Actinomycetota; class Actinomycetes; order Streptosporangiales; family Thermomonosporaceae; genus Actinomadura; species Actinomadura sp. NPDC048955. The sequence goes on along the minus strand of NZ_JBEZJI010000041.1, from coordinate 59,900 downwards.
GCTCGGACCGGACGCCGTACCCGACCCCCTTGTAGGCCAGCGCGGGCGCGGCGGTCTGCTTGGCCAGCGGCACGGAGATCGCGTACTTGTTGTTCTGGACGAAGAAGACCACGGGCGCGCGCAGGACCCCGGCGTAGTTGAGCGCCTCGTGGAAGTCGCCCTCGCTGGTCCCGCCGTCGCCGACGAACGCCATCACCACGCCGTCCTCGCCCTTGCGGCGCAGGGCGTCGGCCATGCCGACGGCGTGGACCGTCTGGGTGGCCAGCGGCGTGCACTGGGGCGCGACGCGCGTGGCGGCCGGGTCGTAGCCGCAGTGCCAGCCGCCGCGCAGCAGCGTGAGGACCTCGACGGGGTCCATCCCGCGCGCGACGAGCGCCACCGAGTCGCGGTACGTGGGGAACAGCCAGTCGTTCTCGCGCAGCGCGAGCACCCCGGCGATCTGGCAGGCCTCCTGCCCGCGGCTGGACGGGTAGACCGCCAGCCGGCCCTGCTTGGTCAGCGCGGTGGCCTGCCGGTCGAACCGGCGGCCGAGCACCATCCGGCGGTAGGCCTCGACCAGCGCCGCGTCCTCCGGCGCCGCGTATCCGGCCTGCGCGCCGGCGTCCGTCCCGTCCTCGGCGACGAAGCGCACCGGGACGGCGGAGGGGAGAAGGCCCTCGACCTCCTGATGAGGTGTCCGTACGGACATGGCGCCGCTCCCTTCCCGTGGACGGTTGTCGGTTCGATCGTCCGCTCGGACGACGATCTGCTCAAGACATCGGGCACAATGAGCGACAAATAGCTCGTTCAGCGGCTTTGGGGGCGCCAAATGTCATCGGACGTGGGCGGCGAGGGCGTCCGGCCCGGACGTTCTGCCGCACGGCTGGACGCCGTGGACCGCGCGATCATCGCCGAGCTGCTGCGCGACGGGCGGCTCTCGGTGCGGGCGCTGGCCGAGCGCGTGCACGTCTCGCGCGCCAACGCCTACGCGCGGCTCACCCGTCTCATGGACGAGGGCGTCATCACCGGCTTCACCGCCGAGCTCGCCCCGCACAAGGCCGGCCTCGGCACCAGCGCCTACGTCTCGGTCACGATCGAGCAGAACTCCTGGCGCTCGGTCTCCGCCCGGCTCCAGGACACCCCCTACGTCGAGCACTTCGCGATGGTCGGTGGTGACTACGACGTCCTGGCCCTGGTCAGGGCCCCGGACAACGAGGAGCTCCGGCACGTGGTGCTGGAGCGCATCCAGGACATCCCCGGCGTCCGGGCGACCCGCACCTGGCTGGTCTTCGACGAGGCGCGGGGCGGGGGAGCGCAGTGGGAGACGTGGGACGACTGAGGCCCCGGCGGGCCCGTGGGCAGGGCGTTCCGCCCTTCTTGCACGCTCGCGCGGCCTGTGTCACCCTGAATACAGACCGATCGGTCAGTAAATAGACCGAGTCCAGCCGGGACCCCGGCGGGAGGAGCCCATGACGACGCCGCAGGCCGCGCCCCAGCCGGCGCCCGCCGAGCATTTCGAGGCGACGATCGCGCGCCACGACCGGATCGAGCCGCGCGACTGGATGCCCGACGCCTACCGCAGGACGCTGGTCCGCCAGATCGCCCAGCACGCCCACTCCGAGATCATCGGGATGCAGCCCGAGGGCAACTGGATCACCCGCGCCCCCTCGCTGCGCCGCAAGGCGATCCTGCTGGCCAAGGTCCAGGACGAGGCCGGGCACGGCCTGTACCTGTACTCGGCGTGCGAGACCCTCGGCGTGTCCCGCGCCGAGCTGACGGAGATGCTCCTCACCGGCCGGCAGAAGTACTCCTCGATCTTCAACTACCCCACGCTCTCCTACGCCGACGTCGGCACGATCGGATGGCTGGTGGACGGCGCGGCGATCTGCAACCAGGTCCCGCTGTGCCGGACGTCCTACGGCCCCTACGGCCGCGCGATGATCCGCATCTGCAAGGAGGAGTCGTTCCACCAGCGGCAGGGCTACGAGCTGCTGATGACGATGATGCGGGGCACCGACGACCAGCGCCGCATGGTGCAGGAGTCGGTGGACCGGTTCTGGTGGCCCTCGCTGATGATGTTCGGCCCGCCCGACGCGAACTCGCCGAACTCCGAGCGGTCCATGGCGTGGGGCATCAAACGCAACAGCAACGACGAGCTGCGCCAGCGCTTCGTCGACATGACCGTCCCGCAGGCCGAGGCCCTCGGCGTCACACTCCCCGACCCCGGCCTGCGCTGGAACGAGGAACGCCAGGCCCACGACTTCGGCGAGCCCGACTGGTCGGAGCTGTCCGCCGTCATCAAGGGCGAGGGCCCCTGCAACGCCCAGCGGCTGGCGCACCGCCGCCGCGCCCACGAGGACGGCGCCTGGGTCCGCGAAGCCGCCACCGCCTTCGCGCGCAAGCAGGCGGCCCGAAGCGAGGAAGGAGCCGGAGCATGAGCGAATGGCCCCTCTACGAGGTGTTCGTGCGCGGCAAGCGCGGCCTCAACCACGTGCACGTCGGGTCGCTGCACGCCCCCGACGACGAGATGGCCGTCCGGCACGCGCGCGACGTGTACACGCGCCGCAACGAGGGCGTCAGCATCTGGGTGGTGAGGTCGGACGCCATCACCGCCTCCAGCCCGGACGAGAAGGACCCGCTCTTCGCCCCCAGCGGCGACAAGGTCTACCGGCACCCGACGTTCTACGACATCCCCGAGAACGTCCCCCACATGTGAAGGCCGCCATGGAAAACCAGCACGGCTCGGTGTACGACGGGCTCCTGGACGGCGACAGCTCCCAGTGGGCGTTCGGCACCGACTTCGAAGACCCGCTGGCCGGCGTCGACACGACCGTCCCGGACGGCGTCGACCCGCACGCCCTCGCGACGTACTGCCTGATGCTCGCCGACGACGCCCTCGTCCTGTCGCACCGGCTCTCCGAATGGTGCAGCAACGCGCCCGACCTCGAAGAGGACATCGCCCTCGCCAACATCGCGCTGGACCTGCTCGGCCAGGCGCGGCTCCTGCTCGCCCGCGCCGCCACCGCCGACCCGTCCACCGTCCCGGCGCTGCCGGAGGGGTCGCCGGTCCCCGCCGAGGACGCGCTCGCCTTCTTCCGGGACGCGGGCGCCTACCGCAACGTGCGCCTCGCCGAACTGCCCAACGGCGACTTCGGGCACACCATGGCCCGCGTCCTGGTGTTCGCGACCGCCCGGCTGGCGCTGTTCGAGCGGCTCACCGGCAGCCGCGACGCCGTCCTCGCCGCCGTCGCCGCCAAGGGCGTCAAGGAACTGGCCTACCACCGCGACTTCGCCGGCCGCTGGTTCCTCACCCTCGCCCAGGGCACCGAGGAGTCGCGCCGCCGCGTCCTCGCAGGGCTCGACGAAGTGTGGCGGCACCACGACGAACTGTTCCGCACCCATCCGGTGGAGCGGGCGCTCGCCGAAGCGGGCGTCGCCGTCGACCCGGCATCGACCGCCGACGACGCCGCCGCCGTGCTCGCGCAGGTCTTCACCGCGAGCGGCGTCGAACGGCCCGAGGTCCCGCAGACCGGGCTGCTCGGCGGGCGCGGCGGACGCGACGGCGTCCACACCGAAGCGCTGAGCCGCATGCTCGCCGAGACGCAGGTCGTCGCCCGCGCCCACCCGCTGGGACGGTGGTGACCGCCGTGCCCGGCACCGCCCGCGCCGTCGCCGCGTCCGTCCGGGACCCGGAAATGCCGATGCTGACCCTGGACGACCTCGGCGTGCTGCGCCGCGTCGAGGAGCACGGCTCCGCCGTCACCGTCGCGATCACCCCGACGTACTCGGGCTGCCCCGCGCTCGCCACCATGCGCGACGACCTCGTCCACCGGCTCACCGAAGCCGGATACGCCGACGTGCGCGTCGAGATCGAACTGTCCCCGCCCTGGTCCAGCGACTGGATCAGCGAGCGCGGCCGGGCCGCCCTCGCCGCCGCCGGGATCTCACCACCCGGCCCCGCCCCCGCGCCCGCCGGGCCCGTCGCGCTCACCCTGGCGCCCACCCGCCGGAGCCTGCGCTGCCCCCGATGCGGATCCGCGTCGGTCGAACTGACCTCGGAGTTCGGCTCCACCTCCTGCAAGGCGCTGTACCGCTGCACCGGCTGCCTCGAGCCGTTCGAACACGTGAAGGAGATCTAGCGGTGGCGCCAGCGACATTCCACCCACTGAAGGTCGCCGCCGTCGACCGGCTCACCGACGACTCCGCGGCGGTGACCTTCGACGTCCCGCCCGAACTCGCCGCCGACTACGCGTTCGCCGCCGGCCAGAGCCTCACGCTGCGCAGGACCATCGACGGGCGGGAGCACCGCCGGTCCTACTCGATCTGCGCCCCGGCCGGCGCCCGCCCCCGCATCGGCGTCCGCGAGATCCCCGAAGGCCTGTTCTCCTCCTGGCTCGTCCGGGAGGTCCGCCCGGGCACCGAGATCGACGTCCAGGTCCCGTCCGGCAGCCTGCGCGCCGACCCCGCCGAACCCGGACGCCACCTGCTGATCGCCGCGGGCTCCGGCATCACCCCGATGATCTCGATCGCCGCCACCGTCCTCGCCAACCCCGGCACCGAGGTGCGGCTGCTGTACGGCAACCGCACGAGCGGGACCGTGATGTTCGCCGAAGAGCTCGGCGACCTCAAGAACCGCTACGGCCCCCGGTTCCAGCTCGTCCACGTCCTCAGCCGCGAACCCCGCGACGTCGAACTGTTCTCCGGCCGCCTCGACGCCGGCCGCCTGCGCCGCCTGCTGAGCGCCGTCACCCCCGTCGACGACATCGACCACGTCTGGCTGTGCGGTCCCCTCCCCATGGTCACCGGCGCCCGCGACGTCCTCGCCGAACTCGGCGTCCCCCGCGACAAGGTGCACGTCGAGCTGTTCTACGTCGACGAACCGCCCCCCGAAGTACGGCGCGACGCCCCCGCCGCCACCGGCGAGACCAGCGACGTCACCGTCGTCCTGGACGGCCGGTCCAGCACCTCCCCGATGCCGCGCGACCAGCGCATCCTCGACTCGGCCCAGGCCACCCGCGCCGACCTGCCGTTCGCCTGCAAAGGCGGCGTCTGCGGCACCTGCCGCGCCCGCGTCACCGAAGGCGAAGTCGACATGGTCCGCAACTACGCCCTGGAACCCTCCGAAGTCGCCGCCGGATTCGTGCTCACCTGCCAATCCCACCCCGTCACCGCCGCCGTCACCGTCGACTTCGACGCCTGACCCCGTCAGGACGGCGGCGCCGCCAGCCCGTCGAACGCGATCGCGGTGATGGCGTCGGACAGGTCGTCGGCGCTCACCTCGCCACCCGGCCGATACCACTCCACCAGCGAATTCACCATGCCGAACAGCAGCCGGCTCACCAGCTCCGGCGGCACATCACCGCGCACCGCCCCCTCCGCGGCCGCCGCCCGCACCAACTCCGCCAACCGCGCATCGATCCACCGCCGCCGCCGCAACGCCTCAAGCTCCACCTCACTGTTGCCCCGCACCCGCAGCAACAGCGTCACCGCCGGCTGATGAGCCACCAGCACCCGCACACTCTCCCGCACCACCGACCGCAGCCGCTCGTACGCACTACCCCCCACCCCCTCCTGCGCCTCACGGATCACCGCCGTCAACTCATCGAGCGCCTCATCGAGAGCCAGCGCCAACAGATACGACTTGCTCGGCACATGATGGTAAATCGCCGACTTACTGAACCCGAGCTCCTCCGCGAGGTCCCCCATACTGGTCCCCTCGTAACCCCGCCGATTGAAGAGCTCAATGGCCCGCCGCAAAACCGTCGCCTGGTCATACCCCGGCCTGCCTCTTTTCAATTGCTTTTTCTCCTCCTTCGGGCCTTGAAGGCCCTCCATCGTCGATAAAGCGGGCGATCGCTGGCATCGCTCCGACTCGCCTTGCGGCTCGCTGCGCGATCAGATTCTCGCAAGCTCGAATCTGCCTTCGGACGCGATCGCTGGCTGTGTTCATGGCAGTGCCCTCCTCCTTCGGGCCCTGGGGGCCCTCCATCGTCGGGTACTGCTTGCGATCGCTGGCATCGCTTCGGCTCGCCTGGCGGCTCGCTGCGCGATCAGGTTCTTGCTTCGCTCGAACCTGCCTTCGGACGCGATCGCGGCCCTCAGGTTGCTGCGGGGTTGCTGTGGTGGCGGGGGTTGTTGGAGTAGTGGGTTGCGGCGGGTGGGCAGGTGTCGGTGAGTCGGAACACGATCGCTGGCATCGCTTCGGCTTGGTGCTCGGTCGGGGTCTTGCTTCGCTTGAGCGGGCCTCCGGGGGTTTGGATTCTTGCAGGTGGGTGGGGGGTGGTCGGGGGTTTGGGGCTTGGGGTGGGGGTTGGTTGACAGGTTGGTGGTGTGGAGGGGTGTTCATGTAGCACGTTTGTGTTTATGGTCGTCGGTGTCGGGGGTGCAGTACCTGTCCGGATACGCTCCCGAACCGGAGGCCCGCTGTGGCGCTCTCCTTCCTCGACCTGCGGCACACCGTCGCTAAACCGGGCTACAACCGCTGGCTGATTCCACCCGCCGCGCTCGCCGTGCACCTCTGCATCGGGCAGGCGTACGCCACCAGCGTCTACAAGACCGCGCTCGTCGCGCATTTCGACGCCAGCCTCACCGCGGTCGGTGTCGTCTTCTCCATCGCGATCGTGATGCTGGGCGCGTCGGCGGCCGTGATGGGGACGTGGGTCGACCGCGCCGGGCCGCGCCGGGCGATGTTCACCGCCGCCTGCTTCTGGGCGTCGGGGTTCCTGGTCGGCGCGCTCGGCATCGCCGCCGGGCAGCTCTGGCTGGTCTACCTCGGCTACGGGTTCATCGGAGGCATCGGCCTCGGCATCGGGTACATCTCGCCGGTCTCGACCTTGATCAAATGGTTTCCCGACCGGCCGGGCCTGGCGACCGGCATGGCCATCATGGGCTTCGGCGGGGGCGCGCTGGTCGCCTCGCCGCTGTCGCGACGGTTGCTCGCGCTGTACGACCCGGACGGCGACCCCGCGTCCGGGTCCGCCGTCGCCCTGCTGTTCGTCACGCTGGGCGTCGCCTACTTCCTGGTGATGATGCTCGGCGTGTTCACCGTGCGGGTCCCGCCGCCGGGATGGCGGCCCGCAGGATCCGCCCCCGCGGCGGAACGGACCGCCGCGCCGCGCGGCGTCTCGGCGGCGTCGGCGATCAGGACGCCGCAGTTCTGGCTGCTGTGGACGGTGCTGTTCTGCAACGTCACCGCCGGGATCGGGATCCTGGAGCAGGCCGGCCCCATGATCGGCGACTTCTTCCGCTCCGGCGGCTCGACCTCGGTGTCGGCGACCGAGGCCGCCGGGTTCGTCGGGCTGCTGTCGATGTTCAACATGGCCGGGCGGTTCGTCTGGTCCTCGACCTCGGACTTCGTCGGCCGCAAACCCACCTACGTGGGCTACCTCGGCGTCGGCATGGCCGCCTACGTCCTGCTCGCGCTCTTCGGGGACGCCTCGACCGCGTTCTTCGTCGCCCTCGCCGCGCTGATCATCTCCTTCTACGGCGGCGGGTTCGCCACCGTCCCCGCCTACCTGCGCGACCTGTTCGGCACCCACCAGGTCGGCGCCATCCACGGCCGCCTGCTGACCGCCTGGTCGGCGGCGGGCATCGCCGGGCCGCTGATCGTGAACCGGTTCCTGGACGCCCGCGGCGAGCCGGGCGCGCTGGTGGCCGCCGACTACCGGCCCGCCCTGTTCACCATGGTCGGCGTCCTCGCCGTCGGCTTCGCCGCGAACCTGCTCATCCGCCCGGTGGCGGAACGGCACCACGTGGCGGACGCCGGACCCCGCGTGACCGACCCCAGCCCCGCCACCTGATCCACAGCGAAGGAGGAGCGCCATGGCGTCAACGCCGGACGAGAGCCCGTCCGCGGCCCCCGACAGGGCCGTGCCGCGTCTCGTCGTCTCCTGGTCCATCGTCGGCGTCCCGCTGATCTACGGCGTGGTGGAGACGGTCAGAGCGATCCTGCCCCTCTTCGGCGGCTGACCTCGGGCTGCTGGAGGACCCCCACGAGTGCTTGCACCGCCGCCTCGAAGGCGTGGTTCGGGGGTGTCGCGTAGCCGACCACCAGGCCGTCCTGGGGCGGGAGGCGTGCGGCGGGGTGGCGGAACGTCGACAGGGCGTCGACCGCCACTCCCGCACGGGTGGCGGCTTGCAGGGTGGCGGGCTCGGTGCCGGGCGGTAGGCGCAGGACGGCGTGCAGGCCGGCGGCGACCCCCGTCGTGTGGACGTGGGGCGCGTGCTCGGCCAGTGCGGTGACGAAGCGGTCGCGGCGGGCGCGGTAGCGCTGGCGCATGCGGCGGACGTGGCGGTCGTAGGAGCCGGAGTCGAGGAAGTCGGCAAGGGTCAGCTGGTCGGTCACGCCCGCCCAGGCCTCGCGTTCGCCCTTGGCCGTGAGGACGTCGTCCACCAGGTGGCCGGGCAGGACCATCCAGCCGAGCCGGATGGCGGGGGACAGGCTCTTGCTGGCGGACCCGATGTACAGGACCCGGTCGGGGGCCAGGCCCTGCACCGCGCCCACCGGCTGGCGGTCGTAGCGGAATTCGCCGTCGTAGTCGTCTTCGATGATGAGCCCGTCCGATGCGGTGGCCCATTCCACGACTGACGTGCGCCTGCGCGAATGCAGCGGACCGCCCGTGGGGAACTGGTGCGCGGGCGTCAGCAGTACGGTGCGGTCGGTTTTGGAAAGCTCGTCGATCCGGGCTCCGTCGCCGTCGACGGTGAGTGGACGGGTGCGCGTACTGGTCTGCTTCAGAAGGGCCCGGTGAAAGGGCAGGCCGTATCCCTCGACCGCCAGGGGACCGTGCAGCACCCCGCCGCCGAACAGGAGGCGCAGGGCATGCGCGAAGCCGGAGCAGACCACGATGTGGTCGGCGTCGGTCCGCACGCCGCGCGTGCGGGCCAGGTACGCGGCGAGCGCGCGGCGCAACTCGGGACGCCCGCGCGGGTCGCCGGGCCCGAAGGCCTCGCTCGGTGCCGCGGTGACCGCCCGGCGCGCCGACGCCAGCCAGGCGGCGCGCGGAAAGGACGCGGCGTCCGGCTGGCCCTGCCGCAGGTCGTGCACCGCTCGGGGTGAAGGGTCCGCGCTGGGACGCGGCGTGGAGCGTGCCGGGGGCGGCTGCTGCGCGCCCAGCGCGACGCGCGTCCCGGAGCCCTGCCGGGCGGTCAGCCAGCCCTCGGCGACGAGTTCCGCGTAGGCGTCGGCGACGGTGTTGCGGGCCAGGCCCAGGTCGGCGGCCAGCGAGCGGTAGGGCGGCAGCCGGGTTCCCGGGGCCAGCCGCCCGGAGCGGACCGCCTCGCGCAGCGCGCGTGTCAGCGCCGCCCGGCGCCCGCCGACGTCCGGCAGGTCCAGGTGGAGGTCGGCGCCGATCCGCGCTGCCAGATTGACCCAGTTTTCCGTCATCGGATTGCACCCTACCGCCGGTCTCTTCCACCTCTAGATTCAGGTGCAGAGCCTGATCTACCTGCTGCTTCGGAGGAATGATGAACGACTTGCGTGCCGCTGTCCGTGGTCGGGTGCTGCTGCCCGGCGACGCCGGTTTCGACGCCGCGCGGCGGCCCTGGAACCTGGCCGTGGAGCAGCCGGTGGAGGCGGTCGTCGAGGCCGCCGACGCCGATGACGTCGCCGCGCTCGTCCGCTACGCCCGTTCCGCCGGGGTGGGGGTCGCCACGCAGCCCAACGGGCACGGCGCGACGGGCCGCACCGGGGGCGCGATCCTCCTGCGGACCCGGCGGCTGGACGGCCTGGAGGTCGACCCGGTGGCGCGCCGGGCCCGGGTCGGCGCCGGCGTCGCGTCGGGGCGGCTCCAGGCGGCGGCCGCGCCGCACGGCCTGACGGGGCTGCCCGGGAGCTCGCCCGTGGTCAGCATCGCCGGGGTCGCGCTCGGCGGCGGGCTGAGCTGGTTCGGCCGCGCCCACGGGTGGGTCGCCGACAGCGTCACCGCCTTCGAGATCGTCGACGGCGAGGGACGCCGCAGGCGCGTTGACGCGGACACCGACCCCGAGCTGTTCTGGGCGCTGCGCGGCGGGGGCGGCGACGTCGCCGTCGTGACGTCGCTCGACCTGGCGCTGCACCCGGCGCCGCACCTGTACGGCGGGCGGATGCTGTGGACGGCCGAGCACGCGCCCGAGGTGATGGACGCCTACCGGCAGATCACCGCCGCCGCCCCGGACGAGCTGACCGTCTGGCTGGACCTGCTGCACTTCCCCGGCGCCGATCCGATGGTCGCGGTGGACGTCACCCATCTGGGCACGGCGGACGAGGCGCGCGACCTGCTGCGTCCCCTGGACCGGCTCGCCCGGCCGCTGTCCGACGGCAGGGCGACCATGCCTGTCTCCGAGCTGGGCGCCATCACGGCCGAGCCCACCGACCCCGGCGCCGGCCTCTCGCGGGCCGAACTGCTCACGGATCTGGACGACGGCGCGGCCAAGGCACTGCTGGCCGATCCCATAGCCCCATTGCTGAGCGTGCAGATTCGGCATCTGGAGGGCGCTTTCGCTCGCCGGTCCGACAGTCCGCACGGCCCGCTAACCGAGCCGTACGCGCTGTACATGTTCGGCATCCCGACGACCCCGGCGACCGCCGATGCAGTCGCGGGAAAGCAGAGCGCCTTCGCCGGCGCGCTCCCTATCAGCGGCCGCAAGCCCTTCACGTTCCTCAACCCCGACGAGACCGCCGCGAACGCATTCACTCCGGAGGCGCTGGCCCGCCTCCGCCGTATCAAGACCCGCCACGACCCGCACAACACCTTCCGCAGTAACTTCCCCGCCAATCTCTGAAACCCGTAGCCGAAGCCCGCACCCCCTCACGCGCCGACCTCAGCCCGCACCGCGACCACGCGACGACCTGGGGGACCCGCGATCGCGTCCGAAGGCAGATTCGAGCGAAGCAAAAATCTGATCGCGCAGCGAGCCGCCAAGGCGAGACGGAGCGATGCCAGCGATCGCAAGCAGTGCCCGACGATGGAGGGCCGCCAGGCCCGAAGGAGGAGGGCACTGCAATCAACACAGCAGGGCCGCCAGGCCCGAAGGAGGAGAGCACTGCAATAAACACACCTGCAATAAATACCCCAAGGGAGGGTTCGAATTGCAGTTTCGGTGACCTGGCCTGTTGCCCGGCGGCCTAGTATGAACGCGGGACCGTCATTCGTCACCGTACGAGGGGGAAGGCAATTCATGGCGCAGCAGGTCAAGGTTCACCTGGTCGACGACATCAGCGGCGGGGATGCGGTGGAAACCGTGTCGTTCTCGCTGGACGGTAAGTCCTATGAGATCGACCTGAACAAGAAGAACGCCGCCAAACTGCGCAAGGTCATCGAGCCTTACCGGGAGCACGCGCGCAAGGCGCGCCGGGTCGCGGCGAGGGGCGCCGCGCGCACGGCGGGCAGCCGCGAGCGCAGCGCCGAGATCCGCCGGTGGGCGAGGTCGGCGGGGATTCCGGTCAACGACCGCGGGCGCATTCCCGCCGACGTGATCCAGAAGTTCGAGTCCGCGCACTGACCCGGCGCTCAGGGAGGCGCCGGGGCGGGTGCCGGGTCAGACCAGGTCGGTCGCGGCCAGGCAGATGCCGAGTTCCAGGCGGCTGCGCGCGCCGAGCTGCTGCATCGCGTCGTGCACCTGGCGCTGGACGGTGCGCGGCGAGATCTTCAGGGCGTTGGCGGCCGCCTGGTCGGTCATGCCCGCGGCCAGTTTGCGCAGGACGTTGAGCTGGAGTTCGCTCATCGGCCGCGCCTGGACGGGGGCGATGGGGAACGCCTGCTCCCAGTGGCTCTCGAAGAGGGCGACCAGCCGGTCGATCTCGGCGGGCTGGACGATCGCGGGAGCGAGGTAGGGGCCGTTGCGCCTGACCAGGGCGGTGCGGCGGTCGACCACGAGGAGGAAGGCCGGCAGGGTGCCGCCGAGCCGGATCTCGGACGGTCCCTGCCCGGTGGCCGCCTGGAGGCGGCAGGAGCGGGAGACGACGATGCGGGAGCGGGGGCGGGTGGTGGTGCGGCGGCGCAGGTAGGCGTTCCGCAGTGGGGCCGGCCATGCCGGGACGAGCGAGAGGATCTCGTGCCGGGCCGTCGCGAGCAGATGTACGACCTGCTTTTGATCATGTACCGAAAGGTGCATGCGTACCCTCGTTCGATCGGTGTGCGTATCACCAACTTCGGCATTGCCTGCGGGCGGGGGTGCAATGCGTCTTCGACGCTATAACCGCGGCCCTTACCGGACGCTAACCGGCGCCGCGCCCCCTTTGTCGTTATTGCCTACTGGTTTAATGGGAAACTTTTCCCGTCAGGTCGTCGGCCTCCGCCCGCACGGCCGCGGCGGCGTCGTGGTCGCCCGCGGCGGCGTAGGCGTCGCCGAGGCGGCGCAGCGTCCGCGCGAGGAACGGGAGCCAGCCCCGGGTGCGCCAGACGTCCACGGACTCCTCCAGGCAGTCGACGGCGGCGGCGGTGTCGCCCGCGGCCAGGTTCAGCTCGCCGAGGACGGCGAGGGCGTCGGCGAGGTGGTGCCCGAAGTTGCCCGCCCGGCTATAGGCGAGGGCGAGGTCGGCGGTGGGCCTGGCCCGCACGTCCCCGATCGCGGTGAACAGCCTCGCGAGGTAGACGAGGGAGAACGTCTCCAGGTAGCGGTCGTCCAGCTCGCGGGCCATCGTGATCGACCGGTTGAGCATGTCCTGCCCGGTGCCGAGGTCGCCCGCGAAGGCGTGGCCCACCCCGAGGAACTGGACGACCGTGGCCTTGAGCCGGGCGTTGCCGAGCCGCTCGGCGATCTCCAGGGCGCGCTCCAGGCAGGGCAGGGCGCGCAGCGGGTCCTCCTCGCCGTGCGCCACCGCCTGGACCTGGAGCGCCCGCGCCTGCCCGCCCAGGTAGCCGGACGGCTCGGCGAGCCGCAGGGCCCGCGTCGCCGTGGCGAGGGCCTCCTCCTTGGCGCCCTGGGCGACCAGGCCCCAGCTGATCTGGATGAGGGCGTCGGCCATGCCGCGGTCGTCGCCCAGCTCGGTGAACAGCCGCAGTAGCCGTTCCGCCGTCTCCCGCATCACCACCATCGCGGGCTTGGTCCGGCCCTCCGACGTCCAGGTGATGACCTCCAGGAGCCCCCGCAGCAGGACGGCCTCGCCCCGCTTGTTGCGCGCCGCCCGGCAGAGCCGCAGCGCCCGCTCGTGGGTGTGCCTCCAGTCGTCGTAGGCCCCCCGGATGTCGCAGAACTTCTCCAGGGAGGCGGCGAGGTCCCAGGCCAGCTCGTCGAGCTTGAGGTCGCACGCCTGCCGGGCCGCGGCCGTCAGCGCCGGCAGTTCGGCGGCGAACCACTGGAGCGGGTCGGCGAGCAGGCGCGCGGCGGTGGCGGGGGAGAGGGGCCAGCGCGGCGCGGTCCCGTGCATGGAGGCGTAGGCCGGGCCGGGGATGCGCTCGGCCGCGTTCTCGGCGAGCCACAGCCAGGCCCCGAGGGCCCGGGCGAGGGCGGCGGTGCGCTGGCGGGGGGCGTCCTCCGCCTCCGCGCACTCGCGCGCGTACAGCCGGATGAGCTCGTGCATGCGGTGCCGCAGTCCGCCGGTGGCGTCGGTGCCGGCCACGTTGACGAGCTGGGCGTCGATGAGCCGCTCCAGGTGCGGGCGGGCCTCGTTCAGCGGGACGCCGAGGAGCGCGGCGACCGTCCACAGGGTGAAGTCCGGTGCGTCCAGCAGCCCGATCATCCGGAACGCCCGCCGGGTCGCGGGCGGCAGCGGCCGGTAGCTCATCCGGAAGCTCGCCCGGACCGCCAGGTCGCCGACCGACAGTTCGTCGAGCCGGCCGCGCTCGTCGCGCAGCACCTCGGCGAGGTGGGCCAGGGTCCAGTTCGGGCGCCCGGCCAGCCGCCCCGCGGCGATCCGGACGGCCAGCGGGATGTGCCCGCACAGCCGCACGATCTCCACCGCGCCCTCGGGCTCGGCCGCGACGCGGCGCGGGCCGATGACGCGGGTGAGCAGGTCGACGGCCTGCGGCGGCGACAGGACCTCCAGGTCCAGCAGCGTCGCGCCCTCCAGCCCGGTGAGGCGGTTGCGGCTGGTGACGAGCACGGCCGTGCCGGGGGAGCCCGGTAACAGGGGCCGCACCTGCTCCTCGTTGAGGGCCCCGTCGAGGACGAGGAGCACCCTGCGCCCGGCGACCCGGCTGCGGAACAGCGCGGCGCGCTCCGCCGGGGCCGGCGGGACGCCCGAGCCGCTCACCCCGAGTGCGCGCAGGAACCGGTCGAGGACCTCCGAAGGCTCGGGCCGGGTGTCGGCGTCGCCGTTCAGGTTCGCGTAGAGCTGGCCGTCGGGGAACGCGTCGGTGAGCAGGTGCGCCACGTGCACGGCGAGGGCCGTCTTGCCGATGCCGCCCATGCCCGCGATCGTGGTGACAGCCACCGTCCGGGCCCGCCCGTTCGCCGGGCGCGTCAGGCTCTCGGCGATGAGCGCCGCCTCGTCGGAGCGGCCGGTGAAGTCGGGGATGCCGGGCGGCAGCTGCGCCGGGACCGGGACGGCGGCGCGGGAGACGGCGTCCGGCTCCGGCAGGGCGGCGAACGGCCGGTCGCGGTCGAGGACGCGCAGGTAGGCGTCCTGGACCTGGCTGCTCGGCTCGACGCCGAGCTCGTCGGCGAGCCGCTCGCCGAGCCGCCGGTACACGTTCAGCGCCTCGGCGGGCTGCCCGCCGGCGGCGAGCAGGTCGATGAGGGCCGCGTGCAGCGGCTCGTCGAAGGGCAGGTCGCCGGCGAGGGCGCGCACGGCGGCGATCGCGGGCTCGGGGTCGCCGACGTGCTGCGCCGCGGACGCCAGGTCCATCACCGCCTCGCGCACGTGCTGCTCGACCGAGCGCAGCAGGACGTCGGCGCGGTCGAGGTACTCCATCCCCGTGAGGACGGGTCCGCGCCGCAGCCGCAGGGCGGACACGAGCACGGCGGTGCGACGCTCCGGGTCCTCCACCGCGCGGGCCCGTTCGATCAGCGCCCGGAAGCGGTGCAGGTCGAGGTCGTCGCCGGGGACCGCCAGGCGGTAGCCGTCCTCGTAGTCGATCGACGGCCCGCCCCCGCAGAGCTGCCGGAGCCACTTGCGCAGCCGGGAGATCCCGACGTGCACCGACTCCCGGCTCGTCATCTCGGCGCGGTCGGCCCACACCAGCCGCGTGAGCCGCTCGGTCCGCAGGGGCTCGCCCTGGGCCAGCAGCAGCGCTCCGAGCAGCCCCTGCAGGACATGGGACCTCGGCGGCGGCACGTCGGTCCCCCCGGCGCTCACCGAAAGCCGGCCCAGCACCCTGAACGCCGGTGCCGGGCGGCTCGCGTCCTGTCTCGTTTCGTCGATGGGACACCTGCCCTCGATCGGTGAGCGGTCTCGGCGGACGAGGTCAGCGGACGGATCTGACCGGCCGGATGGCCAGGCCGCCGGCGACGGCGAGGCCGGCGCCGGCCGTGAAGAGCGCGGAGAAGCCGCCCGCGAGCAGCGTCCCGGCGGCCACGAGCGGCGCCGCGGCGACCGCGCCGCTGCCCGCCGCGGTGATCAGGCCGAGGTCCTTGGCACGGTCCCGGTCGCGGGGCAGCACCTCGGTGACCAGGGCCTGGTCGATGGCGAGGTAGACGCCGTGCCCGGCGCCGAGGACGGCCGCCGACGCCAGCGCCGCCGGCCAGAGGGGGACCAGCGCCATGCAGGTCAGCGACCCGGCCATGAGGAGGGAGGCGACGATGACGAACGGTTTGCGCCGTCCCGTGCGGTCGGATCGGCGCCCTGCGAGGAGGCTCGCGGCGACGACCCCCGCGGTGTAGAGCAGGCTGAGCAGCGCGACGCCCCCGGCGGGATCGTCCACGCGCACCTCGTCGCGCAGGAAGTAGAGCAGGTACAGCGTGGCGAGGGAGATCGACAGCTGGGTGAGGAACCGCCCTGACAGCGTCCAGGCGAAGTCGGGGTGGCGCCGCGGGCTGACGTACAGGCCGGCCGCGAAGGCCTTGGGCGACCGGCGCGGGGGGCGCGGTCCGGAGGCCGGGAGGGCGGGCCCGTCAAGCCGCCCGTCAAGGCCGGGCGAGTGCTCCTGGAGCAGGACGTACGGGAGGGCCAGCGTGATCGTCAGCCCGCCCATGAGCGCGTAACCGGCCCAGGTGGGGATCGCCGAGACGAGCATCGTCCCGACGACGAGCCCGACCGGCATCGCGAGCCCCGCGATGCCGGAGACCAGGCCGCGCCGGGCCACCGGGACGCGGTCGGGGATCGCGGCGCACAGCGCCGCGCACATCGCGTTCGCGGCGCCGTGCACGAGGACCCAGCACACGCCGACGCCGGCCACCGACGTCTGGAACGGCAGCGCGAACAGGGCCGCGGAGCAGACCAGGGCGGAGCCGAGCACCCAGGGCCGCCGCCTCCCCAGGCGCGAGGCGGTGCGGTCCGACAGGGCGCCGGCGACGGGGGAGGAGACGATGGCGGCGCCGGCGCCGAGGGCGGTGATCAGGCCGAGGTGCCAGACCTGGCGGGACGGGTCGAGCGCCGCGAGTTGGGCGGGCAGCAGGATCTGCGCCGCGGCCAGCAGCCCGGCCCACATGGCGAGCGTCGCCAGGAAATAGGCGATGATCCAATGGCGGGGGACGGTGTCGGCGGGCGCCGGGCGGGCAGGGGCGGATCCTTGTTTATAGGAGATCTCCATTTGAGCTGACGGCCCTCGCATCGCGTCGTCTGTGAACGGGAGCTCAAACGCACCGATTCGAAGCGTTTGCAATCCTTGCTCGGACGTCTCTTTGATCATATGCGGGGCAATTAAAGGAGTCCGGTGAACATCATGACCATTGGATCGTTGGACTGTCAACCAACTGTCAGTGTCGTGGAGGCCGACGTGTCCCGGCGGGCGGTGCCCCGCCCTCGGCGGGGCCGTATCCGGTTTCTACGGCCCCGCCCGATCTGTCCCGCGGGTGTCAGTGCCCCAGGCTGCCTCCCCCGTCGATGGTGATCACCTGGCCGGTCACCGACGCGGCGCCCGCGGAGGCGAGCCAGACCGCGGCGGCCGCGATCTCGTCGAGCGTGGCGGTGCGCCCGAGCGGGACCTCGTCGAGGATCTGCTGCTTGTAGCGGTCGGTGAGCTCGCTGGTCATGTCGGTGTCCAGCAGCCCGGGCGCGATCACGTTCGAGGTGACGCCGCGGGCCGCCAGCTCGCGGGCCAGGGCCCGGGCGAGCCCGATCAGGCCCGCCTTGCTGGCGGCGTAGTTGGCCTGGCCGGGGACGCCCTTGGTGCCGGCCACCGAGGAAATGAAGATCATCCGTCCGTGCCGTGCGCGGATCATGTCCGAGACCGCGGCCCTGGCCACCCGGTACGCCCCGGTGAGATTGGTGTCGATCACGCGGGTGAACGATTCCTCCCGCATCCGCAGCAGCAGCGCGTCGTCGGTGATCCCCGCGTTGGAGACCAGGACCTCGACCGGCCCGTGCGCCTCCTTGATCTCCTCGAACGCCCGGGCGACCTGGCCGGAGTCGGTGACGTCGCACTTGACGCCGAGCAGCCCGTCCGGGGCGCCGGAGCCGCGGTGGGTCACCGCGACCGCGTCGCCGGCGGCGGCGAACGCGCGGGCGATCGCCAGGCCGAGGCCGCGGTTCCCGCCGGTGACGAGTACGGAACGGGTCATGAGTGTCCTCCGGCGGGAATCGGTCCGGTCGGCTCGGCCACGGAGGCGGCGAGGTCCCCGCCCCCGTCGAGCGGCCGGTTCCACCAGAAGCGCCCGGTGGCGGCGAACGCGTAGGGGGTGAGGCGGTGCCTGACCCGCTCGCCCGGCTCGTAGAGCTCGTCCCAGTCGGGGTTCAGGCCGTCCCGGTAGAGCGCCGCGACGATCCCGGCCAGCGCGTCGCCGCCGTTCTCGCCGGGCAGCAGGCGCAGGCCGTCCGTGCGCTCGCCCATGACCTCGATCAGCCGGACCGGTTCCGACTCCACGGCCGCCCGCAGCGCCTCGTCGAACCGCGGGCCGTCGCCGGGACGTTCCGTCCAGTACGCGGCGTCCAGCGCCTCGTCGTCGAGCCGCCCGCCGCGGCGGGCCGAGTAGAGCGGGACCGAGGGCGGCCGGCAGGCGAGGTCCGCGGCGGCCGCCGGCTCGGACGCGCCGTACGCGGCGACCAGCCGGCACGCGTCCTCCAGGCCGAACACGCCGGCCAGCACCGCCGCGGCGTACTCGCCGGCCCCCTCGCCGACCGTCCACGCGGGCTTGACCCCCACGTCGGCCAGCGTCCGCCCGGCGGCGTAGGCGACGGCGAAGGCGACCGGCTCGGCGGCGGGCGGCTCCGCGCCGGACAGCATGACGTCCCGCACGGACCAGCCGAGGAGGGGCCGCAGCGCCGCGTCCGCGGCGCCGAGCGCGCGCCGGTAGGCCGGGACCCCTTCGTGCCACCGCGCCGCGCCGGTGCGCCATGCGGAGACGCCCGAGATCACCCATCCCGTCTTCGGCCGCGTTCCGGCACGCCCGGACAGGGCGGCGAGCCGGCTGTCGTCCCCGGCGGCCTCCAGCAGCGCCTCCACGGCGTCCGTCCGGTCGGACGCCGGGACCGCCAGCCGGACCGGCCCCGACGCCTTGACCTTGTTGGACGTCCAGCTCAGCTGCGCGAGCCGTCCGGCGGGCGCGGCCGCGACGTCCTCGGCCAGCCGGCGGGCCGCGCCGCGCAGGCCCTCGACGTCGCGCGCCGACACCGTCAGGACCCCGCCGCGCGCGGCGCCGGAGGGCGCGGTGTCCGGCCTCCCGGCGGCCTCCGGGGCGGTGGCGAGCACGATGTGCGCGTTGGTGCCGCCGAGGCCGAAGCCGCTGACCCCGGCGAGGACCTCGCCGTCCGGCAGCGGCATCGGCTCCTTGACGAGCCGGAGCCCGTTCGCCGCGAGCTTCAGCCGCGGGTTCTCGCTGTCGGAGAAGCGGCTCAGCGGGACGACGCGGTGGTGCAGGGCCAGCGCGGTCTTGATCAGCCCGGCCATGCCCGCCGCCCCCTCGGCGTGCCCGATGTTGCCCTTGACGGACCCGATCGCGCACGGCCGCTCCCGGGGGACGCCGTGCACCTTGCCGAGGGCGCGGGCCTCCAGCCGGTCGCCCAGCAGCGTGCCCGTGCCGTGCGTCTCCACGTAGGCGATGTCCTGCGGGCGGACCCCCGCGCGCTTGTAGGCCTCGACCATGACGGCCTGCTGGGCGTGCGGGTTCGGTGCGGTGACCGTCGTGCTGCGGCCGCCGTGGTTGACCGCGCCGCCCTTGATGACCGCGTAGACGGGCAGGCCGTCGGCGAGGGCGTCGTCCAGGCGGCGCAGCACGAGGACGGCGACGCCCTCGGCGCGGCCGAAGCCGTCGGCCTTGGAACTGAACGGCTTGCAGCGGCCGTCGGGGGAGGCCACCTTGGCCTGCGCGAAGTAGATGCTGGACGACGGGGTGATGAACATGTTCACCGACCCGACCAGCGCCTGGTCGCAGACCCCGGCCCGCAGCGCCTGGCAGGCCTCCTCGGTCGCGACCAGGGAGGACGAGCACGCCGTGTCGACGGCCATGCTCGGGCCCCGCAGGTCGAGCTGGTAGGAGATGCGGTTGGCGGCCATCGCGTAGCCGTTCCCGGAGCCGACGTGGCCGGTGATGCTGGTGAAGTTGGTCATCAGCAGGCTCATCCACTCCGAGCCCATGATCCCGACGTAGACGCCGGTCCCGCTGCCCGCCAGCGAGCGCGGGTCGATCGTCGCGTCCTCCAGGGCCCGCCACGCGGTCTGGAGCAGCAGCCGCACCTGCGGGTCGGCGACCTCGGCCTCCTCCTTGGAGAAGCCGAAGAACTCGTGGTCGAAGGCGTCGGCGTCGTCGACGAAACCGGCGTAGCGGGTGTTGGTCTTGCCGAGGCCGCCGTCCGGGTCGTAGTAGACGTCGGCGTTCCAGCGGGACTTGGGCACCTCGGCGATCCCCTCGTCGCCGCGCATCAGCAGCTCCCACAGGGCGCCCGGGTCGGGCGCCTTGGGGAAGCGGCAGTCGATGCCGACGATGGCGATGTCCGTCATGTTCCTGGTCCTCCTCGGCCGCCGGTCCGCAGCAAGCAGCACGCGGCGTGCCCGTCGGTGTCGATGGTGGTGATCAGTGCGAGACCACCGGCGGGGTCAAGGGAGGCTCGCTCTCGGCTTGCGTCGCGGACCGCGATCGCGGCGGCGACCTGGAGCGCGGCGGCGGCGCCGAAGGCGTCGCCGACGATCTCCGAGGGCCGCAGGACGCGGGTGTGCGCCGGAAGGCGCAGGCCGGCGTCCTCCTGCCCGGAGGGCACGAGGAGGCCGACGTTCTCGGGGGCGGCGCCGCCGGTGCGCAGCGCTCTGCGCACGGCGGCGGCCAGCACGGCGGGGGCGTGGCAGGGCTCGTCGAAGACGCGGCTCTCCAGCGCGAGGACCTCGGCGAGCACCGGCCGGCCGTGGGACCGCGCCCGGTCCGCGGGCTCGACGAGGAACACGCCGCACCCCTCGGCGGGGCGGGCCTCGCGCCCGGCGGCCTCGGCGATCGCCGCGCGCCGGTCGTTCAGGTCCTCGTAGGCGCCGCACACCACGGCGTCGGCCCGGCCGGAGGCGAGCAGCCGCCGCGCGTACCGCAGCGCGGCGAGGCCGGTCGCGGCGCCCGCCGTGACGGTCGCGTTCGGTCCCCGCAGGTCGAACGCCATCGCGGCCTGAGCGCTGGCGTAGTTCATCACGCACGCCGGGACGAGCGCCGGGTTGACGTTGTCGGGCCGGGGGCGGGTCAGCGAGTCCCGGGTGAGCGTCATCGACTGGTCGATCCCGGCCGCGCCGCTGCCGAGCACGAGCGCCCGGCGGTGCGGCGGCCATCCGGCGAGGACGTCCGGGCCGAGCAGCTCCCCGATCGCGGCGATCGCCATCGCGGAGGGGCGGTCGACCAGCCGGACGGGACGCGCGGACGGGTCGGGGGCCTCGGTGCGGAAGTCCTCGACCGCGCCGCCGGGAAGCGGCACGCCCGCGCGGATCGCCTCGCCGAACGGGCCTGCGCCGACGCCCGCGGGCGACATCAGCGCCATCGCCGAGATGACGGTGTTCACGCGGCCCCCTCTGCCGTGGCGGTGTGTCGTCCGGTGGACGGTTCGCGTCCGGTGGCCGGCCCGTCCGCGAGGGCGCCGGCGTGGCGCAGCACGACCGCGGCGTTGTTGCCGCCGACGCCGAGCGAGTTGACCACGGCCGTGCGGACCCGGGCGGGGCGTGGCGCGCCCGTCACGCAGTCCACGGGGCACTCGGGGTCGGGCGTGGAGAAGTTGACGGTGGGCGGGATGAACCCGTGCTCCATGCCGAGCACCGCGGCGATGCACGCGTGCGCGCCGGCCGCGCCCTGCGTGTGGCCGATCATGGATTTGAGCGCCGTGACGGGCGGCGGCGCGTCGCCGAACACGTCCGCGAACACGGCCGACTCCATCGCGTCGTTGATCTTCGTGCCGGTGCCGTGCGCGAAGACGACGTCCACCTCCGACGGCGCGGCGCCGGCGTCGCGCAGCGCGCCCGACAGGCACGCGGCGACGCGCTCGCGCAGCGGTCTCGTGGGGTGCTCGGCGTCGCAGTTGAGCCCGAACCCGGCGACCTCGGCCAGGACGGTCGCGCCGCGCCGGCGCGCGTGGTCGAGGGTCTCCAGGACGAGCATCCCGGCTCCCTCGCCGAACATGAACCCGTTCCGGTCGAGGTCGAAGGGGCTGCACCGCTCCGAGGCCCACGCCCGCAGCCGGTAGAACCCGGCGAAGGCCATCCGGCTCACCGAGTCGGCCCCGCCGCAGATCGCGAACTCGGCCTCGCCGCCGCGCAGGGCGTCCAGCGCGTGGCCGACCGCGTAGTTGCCCGCGGCGCACACCGTCGGGATCGTGACGGCCTCCACGTCGGTGAGGCCGAGCTCGACGGCCACCGCGACGGGCAGGCGGCCGGGGTGCACCCGCCGGGCCCGCGGCGCCGGCAGCCCGCGGGGGCCGCCGGCGACCTCGGCGGCGGCCAGCGCGTCCACGTCGAGCGACTCGCCGCAGGTCGTGCCGACGGCGATGACGCCGGGCTCGTCCCGGACCTCCGCGGGGTCGAGGCCCGCGTCGCGCATCGCCATCCGCGCGGCGGCCGCCGCCTGGGCGCCGACCTTCCCGAAGCGGCCCGGCTCGATCCGCCGCAGGCGGGTCTCGGGGTCGAACCCGGGGACCTCGTAGGCGCGGGCGTACCGGAAGCCCGTCGTGTCGAAGCCGCTGATCGGCGACGCGCCGCAGGCGCCCGCGCGCAGGGCCGTCAGGAAGTCGTCGCGGCCGATCCCGATGCTGGAGATGACGCCCAGCCCGGTGACGGCGACCCGCGGCCGGGGATCACCGGCCGGCCCCCGTGCATGGGGACGGTCGTGGGAAACGGCGGATTTTTCCAATTTGGCTCACCTCGAAGGGAGGATTTCGTGCCCCGGCGAACGGCTCAATGACCGTTCGCGCGCCTTAACGCGCTGCGCGCATGGCCATGCCCGCCCAGGTATGGCCGAGGCCCCGCCCGGACATGGAGGTGCACCGGCGAAAGAGCGGCCGAATCGGCAGTCCGCGGGCGGGCCGCCGCGTCTAGTGTGCGGGGGCGAAGTCGTCCCGGCAGGTAGTGCCTTTGATGAATGGGATTCGAGTCGCATGGTGAATTCGAGTGGGCGGGTGTTCGCGGAGCCGAGGATCAGCGCCGCCCGGCGCCCCGACGGGACGGTGCTGCTGTCCTCGCGGGTGCCGCTGGAGCCCTATGACGCCGACCTCGCGCGGCCCTTGCTGCGGTGGGCGGCGGAGCGGCCGGGCGCCGTCCTGGCCGCCGAGCGGCGCAGCGGCGGATGGGACGAGCTGACCTATGGCGCGGCCCTGGCGGACGCCGAGGCGCTCGGGGAGGCCCTGCTGGAGCGCGGCCTCGGCCCGGACCGCCCGCTCATGGTGCTGTCGGGCAACTCGCTGCGGCACCTGCGGCTCACGCTCGCCGGGTACCTCGCCGGGATCCCGGTGGTCTCGCTCAGCACCGCGTACTCGCTGAGCGGCGGGCACGAGCGGCTGCGCACGGTCACCGGCATCGCCCGGCCCGGCGCCGTCTACGCCGAGGACGGCCGGGAGTACGGCGCGGCGCTGGCGGCGCTGGCCGGGCTGGCGCCGCGCACCCTCGTCGGCCGGGAGGGCGGCGGGGAGCCCCTCGACGGGCTGCTGCGCACCGCGCCGGGGGAGCGGCTCGCCGCGGCCCGGGCCGCGGTCGCCCCGGACTCCGTCGCCAAGATCTTCTTCACGAGCGGCTCGACCGGACGCCCGAAGGCCGTCCCGAACACCCACCGGATGCTGTGCGCCGTCCAGCAGATGATGCGGCAGGTGTGGCCGTTCCTCGCCGAGACCCGGCTGACCCTCGTCGACTGGCTGCCGTGGAGCCACACCTTCGGCGGCAACCACAACCTGCACATGGTCCTGACGCACGGTGGCACCCTCGCCATCGACGACGGCGGGCCGACCCCCGAGCTGCTGCCGCGCAGCCTGCGCAACCTCGCCGAGTTCTCGCCGAACGTCTACTTCAACGTGCCCGCCGGCTTCGCGCTGCTGGCCGAGGCGCTGGAGTGCGACTCGGTGCTCGCCAAGACCTTCTTCGCCCGGCTGGGCCTGCTGTTCAGCGCGGGCGCCCCGCTGCCCGCCGAGCTGCGGGAGCGGATGCTGAGGCTGGCTGAGCGGTTCTCGCCGGGGAAGGTCCGCTTCACCTCCTCGTGGGGCCTGACGGAGACGGCGTCGGCGGTGACCTCCGCCCATCTGGACACCGACGTGCCGGGCGCGATCGGCGTGCCCCTGCCGGGGATCCGGCTCAAGCTGGCACCGGTCGACGGGCGGCTGGAGATGCGGGCCGCCGGGCCCACGGTGATGACCGGCTACCTGGACGACCCGGACCGCACCGCCGAGGCGTTCGACGAGGAGGGCTTCTACCGGACGGGTGACGCCGGCCTGCCCGCCGACGACGGCGACCCGGGCCGCGGCCTGGTGTTCCAGGGCCGCATCACCGAGGACTTCAAGCTGACCACCGGGACGTGGGTGCGGGTCGGGGCGCTGCGGGCGGCGCTGCTGGCGTCCGCCGACCAGCTCGCCGAGGTCGTGATCACCGGGTCGGGGCGGGCGCACGCGGGCGCGCTCGCCTGGACGCGGCGCGGCGGCGACCCCGCGGCGCTGCGCCGGGCCCTGGCCGAGGCGCTGGCCAGGTTCAACGCCGGGCAGCGGTCCTCGCGGCGGATCGAGCGGATGCTGCTGCTCGCCGAGCCGCCGGACCGCGACGCCGGGGAGCTGACCGACAAGGGCTCGGTGAGCCAGCTGGAGGTGCTGCGGAACCGGTCCGCCCAGGTCGATCTCCTCTACCGGGACCCGCCGCCGCCCGAGGTGATCCTGCCCGCCGACCACGCCGACTGAGCCGGACATGCCGGTAAAGGCCAGGCATGCCCATAAAGGCAGCGCGTGAGCGCGGCGGCATAGGGATTATCCGGTACCGGGGCCACTGCACAGAATTCCGGTACCGGACGCCTGAACGAGAATGGAGTTTGCAATGGCGGACAAGCTCTCCGCGGCGTTTTCCTCATCGCATGAACCCCCGGTGCTGCCGATCGACGGACATCGGCTGACCCTGGCGGAGACCGTGACGGTCGCCAGGGCGCCGCACCGCCCGCGCGTCGGCCTGGCCGCCGAGGCCGTGGCGCGGATGGACGCCACCACGCGGGCCAAGGCCGGCCTCATCGCGGCGGGACTGCCGATCTACGGGGTGACCGCGGGCTTCGGCGACAGCAACACCCGCCAGATCCACGGGGACAAGAGCGCCGCGCTGCAGGAGAACCTGCTGCGCTTCCTGAACTGCGGCACCGGGGCGGCGGCCGAGCCGGACGTGCTGCGCGCGACGCTGCTGGTCCGCGCCAACTGCCTCGCCCGGGGCTACTCCGCGATCCGGCCGCGCGTCGTGGAGCTGCTGCTGGACTGCCTCAACCGCGACATCCTGCCGCTCATCCCGGAGCGCGGGTCGGTCGGCGCCAGCGGCGACCTCGTCCCGCTCAGCTACGTGGCCCGGATGCTGACCGGCGAGGGGGACGTCCTGCACGGCGGCGAGCGGCGCACGGCCGCCGCCGCCCTCGCGGGCGCCGGGCTCGTCCCGGTCGAGCTGGAGGCCAAGGAGGGACTGGCGCTGGTCAACGGCACGTCGTTCATGTCGGGGTTCGCCGTCCTCGCCGCCCATGACGCCGGCGAGCTCGCCTACACGGCCGAGCTGTGCACGGCGATGGCGAGCCAGGTGCTGCTCGGCAACCCGGCGCACTTCGACGACTTCCTGTTCCAGCAGAAGCCGCACGAGGGCGTCCTCGCGAGCGCCCGCACGATCCGGGGGCTGCTGGCCGGCGGCGACGCCGGCGGCGGGCCGGGCGCCGACGAGACGTGGACCGGCGACGGCTACCGCCAGCTCGAACGGCCCATCCAGGACCGCTACTCGATCCGCTGCGCGCCGCACGTGGTGGGCGCGCTGCGCGACACCCTCATCTGGGCCGAGCAGATGCTGGAGATCGAGGTCAACTCCTCCAACGACAACCCGCTGTTCCACCCCGACGGGACGGTCCTGAACGGCGGCAACTTCTACGGCGGGCACGTCGGCCAGACGATGGACTCGCTGAAGATCGCGGTGGCCAGCGTCGCCGACCTGCTCGACCGCCAGCTGGAGCTGGTCGTCGACGAGAAGTTCAACAACGGCCTGACGCCCAACCTCATCCCCCGCTACGAGGCCGGGAGCTGGGACGCGGGCCTGCACCACGGCTTCAAGGGGATGCAGATCAGCGCCTCGTCGCTGGTGGCGGAGGCCCAGCGGTGGACGATGCCCGCGACGTCCTTCTCCCGCTCCACCGAGGCCCACAACCAGGACAAGGTGAGCATGGGCACGATCGCCGCGCGGGACGCGCGGTCGGTCGTGGAGCTGGCGCAGGAGGTCGCCGCGATCCACCTGATCGCGCTGTGCCAGGCCGCCGACCTGCGGGGGCTGGAGCACCTGAGCTCCGCGACCGCCGCCGCCCACACCCTCGTCCGCAAGATCTCGCCGTTCCTGGACGGCGACCGTCCCCTCCAGGACGACATCCGGCGCGTCCGGGACGCCGTCCGCTCCGGCGAGCTGCGCCGGGCCGTCACCGAGAACACGGGCGGCGTGCCCGCGCTCGGCTGACCCGGCCGCACCGCGACGGCCCCCGCCCCTTCCGGTCTCACCGGGAAGGGGCGGGGGCCGTCCGTTCGCGCGGGGTTCACCGGCCGGGCCGGCTCATCCCAGGTCCACCCAGAACCGGCGGCGCTGCCAGGGCTGGGCGGGCAGCGGGACGCGCCGCCCGGCCGCCCGCACCCGCGCCCAGTCGGGCGTGCGGCCCGCGGCGTAGACGGCGCCGAGCGCCGCCAGCAGGGTCTCCGCCTCCGGCTGCCGGCGCACCAGGGACGCGACCGTCCCGGCCGCCGCGCCCGCGGCCTCGATGGCGTCCCCCACCGCCGAGACCAGCAGCGGGTGCGGGCTGATCTCGACGAACAGCGCCGGCCCGCCGCCCGACAGCACGGACCGGACCGCGGCCGCGAACCGCACGGGGCGCCGCACGTTCTCCATCCAGTACCCGCCGTCCAGCTCCGGCCCGGCGACCGGGCGGTCCCAGACCGTGGAGTGCAGCGGGATCGCGGGCGCCTGCGCCCGCACCCCGGCGAGCGCCTCGCGCAGCCCGTCGCGGATCGGCTCGACCTGCGGCCCGTGCGAGGCGTACCCGACCGCCACGCGGCGGCAGAACACGCCGCGCTCCCGCAGCGGCTCGACGATCCGCGCGATGGCCTCCGGGTCGCCCGACAGGACGGTGAAGCGGTCGCTGTTGAGCACCCCGGCGCACACGAGGTCCGCGTGCTCCCCGATCGCCTCCTCGGCCTCCTTCTCGCCGAGGCCCACCGCCCACATCGCGCCCGCCGCGCCGAGCTCCTGGAGCAGGACGCCGCGGCGGCACACGACCGCGGCCGCGTCCCGGACCGGCAGGGCGCCCGCGGCGGTGGCGGCGGCGATCTCGCCCATGCTGTGCCCGATGATGAGGTCCGGCTCGACGCCCCAGTCCAGCCAGACCGCGGCGAGCGCCACCTGGAACGCCCAGAGCGTCGGCTGGATCTCCGACACCGCCGTCAGCGGCTCGTCGCTCTCCAGCCGCCGGCGCGGCGACCAGCCCAGCTCCGCCTCCACCGCGGCGGCGCACTCCTCCAGCGCGGCGGCGAACACCGGGACCGACTCCAGCAGCCCCCGGCCCATGCCGACCCACTGGGCGCCCTGCCCCGGGAAGACGAACACCAGCCGCGGCGCCCCGTCCAGGCCGGCGGTGATCGTGGTGGTCCTGTCCATCGGCGTCACCCTTCTCGCGTCGCCCGTCTCGGACCCGTCCTCGGCCGGGGACGGGAAGGGCCGGGCCGCTCGCGCGGCCCGGCCCGGCCCGGTGGTCACCGTGCCGTCACCGGCCGGTCTCGCCGGCCATCCAGCGGACGAGGCGCTCGCGGGCGACCTGGTCGGACTCCTGGGCGACCGCGCGCGGCGGCGCCTTGAACAGCCACGCCGACACCCACTCGTCGACGGCGGTGTCACCGCGGTCCATGGCCAGCCGCGCGATCCGGGCGGCGTCGATGACGACCCCCGCCGAGTTCGGCGAGTCCGGGACGGTGAGCTGGATCTCCATGTCGATCGGCGCGCCGCCGAAGCCGCGGCCCTCGCAGCGGATGAACGCCTTCTTGGTGTCGCCGAGGAACCTCACGTAGTCCGACGGCCCGATGTGGACGTCGTCCTCGCCGAGCTCGCCGTCGTAGGCGTCGGTGACCGCCGAGGTCTTGGACTCGCGCTTGGAGGCGAGGCGGTCGCGCTCCAGCATGTTGAAGAAGTCCATGTTGCCGCCGACGTTCAGCTGGTACGTCCGGTCCAGGGTGATGCCCCGGTCCGAGAACGCCCGCACCAGCACCCGGTGCAGGTAGGTGGCGCCGAGCTGCGACTTGATGTCGTCGCCGATGAGCGGCAGGCCCGCCTCGCGGAACCGGTCGCGCCAGTGGTCCCGGCGCGCGATGAACACCGGCACGTTGTTGACGAACCCGACGCCCGCCTCCAGCGCGACGCCGGCCCACCACTCGGTCGCCTCCTGCGAGCCGACGGGCAGGTAGTTGAGCAGGACGTCGACCTTGGCGGCCCGGACCTGCTCGACGATCGCGGCGCGGTCGCCGGCCGAGTCCTCGGCGACGGTGATCCGCTCCCGGTACTTGACGCCCGCGCCGTCCAGCGTCGGGGCGCGCAGCACGCGCACGTCCGCGCCGACCGGCAGCAGGTCGCCGCCGATGCCGACGGGCAGGTTCTGCCCCGCCGCGCGGGCGGTCCACAGGTCCTTGCCGACCTTCTCGACGTCGACGTCCCACGCGGCGACGGGTTCCAGGGCGCCGGCGCCGTACGGGCCGACCTCGGGGAACATCAGGCCGGCGGTGGCGCCGGGCGAGGAGCGGTAGTAGGCCGTGCCCTCCAGCAGGGCGCGGGCGCAGTTCCCGACACCGATGATGCCGACCCGAACGAGAGGAGTATCCATTTCAGCTTCCTATGATCGTTTCCAGGATGCGGCAGACCTGCTCTACCTCATCGTCGTTCCACGTCATCGGCGGCGCGGCCTCGGTGCCGAGGCACAGGGTGCCCGCCGCCGCGGCCTCCGCCACCGGGGGCCCCGCCCGCCCGGCCCCGCCGAAGGCGGGATGGCGGTTCAGGGGGACCAGGCCCCAGCGGTGCGTCGCGACCCCCGCCCGCGCGAGGGCCCGCTCCATCCGGGCCGCCTCCTCCGGGGCCCAACCGGGCGCCCCGAAGCGGATCTTGTGCCAGGCGGGCCGCGCCGTCTCCCCGGCCGACTGGCGCCACAGGCCGGCACCGTCCATGGCCTCGTGCAGGCGGGCGGTGACGGCGCGGGCCCGCGCCGTCCACCGGTCCAGGCCGTCCAGCCGGTGCGCGACCATGGCCATGCTCAGCTCGGACGGGCGCCAGTTGTGCCCGCCGGCCCGGACCACGGCCGCGTTCGAGCGCGACTCCCCGGCCGGGACGCCGTAGTCGCGCAGCTCCCTGAGCCGCTCCGCGATCCCGGCGTCGCCGGTGGTGACGGCGCCGCCGTCCGGCGCGGCGATCAGCTTGGCCGAGGAGAACGACCAGGCGTGCGTCCCGGCCGCGCCGACGTGCCGGCCGTCCAGGACGCTCCCGATCGACTGGCACGCGTCGGTCAGCACGGCCCGCCCGTCCGCGCGGACGCGGTCCAGCCCGTGCGGGACCCCGTGCAGGTCGACCGCGATGACGATGTCGGCCTCGGGCAGGCGGCCGGTGACGGCGAGGGTTCCGTGATCGACGTCGGTGAACGTCATCTCCGCGCCGATGTGCGCGGCCCCGGTCGCGGTCCCGGCGAACGTCAGCGCCGGGAGCGCCACGCGGGTGCCGCGCACGCAGCCCATCGCCTGCAGCGCGGCGTGCAGCGCCGAGGTGCAGCTGTTGAACGCCACCGCGTGCGGGGCGCCGGTCAGCCGCTCCATGCGGCGCTCGACCTCGGCGGTCCACGGCCCGTCCGTCCAGATCCGGGAGCGCGCCACCTCGGCGAGGAGCTTCAGCTCCTCCTCGGCGGGTTCCGGAGGCCAGCGCCGTTGTCCGAGGTTCATCGGCCGGCGCCTCCACCGGAGTGCGGGACGGTCACCGGGACGCCTCGGTCTCGGCGGCGGTCCTGATGAGGAAGTCCGCCAGCTTGTCGATCGTGGGGTGGTCCCAGGCCAGGGTGGGCTCCACGACGAGGCCCATCTGGTCCTCGATGTCGTCGCAGAGCGTCAGCGCGGCCATCGAGTCCAGTCCCTGCGCCTCGAAGGTGGCCTCGGTGTCGATCTCGGCCGCGTCCTTCTCCAGGTACTCGGCGATCCGCTGGATGAGCCACGTGCGCAGCTCGTCGGTGGACGTTGTCAGGGTCGAGCCCGTCATGGGGTCTCCTTGCCTCGCTTGCTCGTCTCGTCTGAGAGCCGATTAACGGCGATTGTCGCCACCATTCCCGGGGCGGCGTCACCCCTGACTTTCCGCGCTTGTGTACTGCCTGGACGGGCATACCTGGGAAACGAGATTTCGTCGATTCCCGCCCACGATGCGAGGAATCGAGTTTCCCGCTCGAAGCGGTATGCCCGAATGGGCGGCCGGATTGTCCCGCGCCCCAATAATGTGTCGAGAATGGACTTTCAGGGAATTCGCGAGGACGACGCATGGGCCCTGGTCGGGGCGGCCGCGCGGGCGGCGCGGCGGGCCGGCCGGACGCTGCTGGACGGTCCGGGGACGATGGCGGCCGCCCGCGCCAAGGCGGGCACGCACGCGCACGACGTGGTCACCGAGGCGGACGCCGCGGCGGAGGCCCTGATCAGGGCGGAGCTGACCGGGGCCTGCCCCGGCTCGGTCGTCGTGGGGGAGGAGGGCGGTGCCGGCGAGTCCGGCGACGGCCCCGGAAGGGACGTGCGCTGGTACGTCGACCCGATCGACGGCACGCACAACTTCTCGCGGGGCCTGCCGCTGTTCTGCGTGTCCATCGGCGTCACCGTGCGCGGGGAGCCGGTCGGCGGGTGCGTCTACGAGCCCGCGCGGGACGAGACGTACACCGCCGCCGGGGGCCGGCTGCTGCGCGGCGGCCGTGCCGTCCCGCCGGCGCCGGCGCGGGCGGTGCCGATGGTGCTGACGGACCTGCCCAGGGCCGGGACCGTCCCCGACCCGGGCGAGCTGGCCCTGTTCACCGAGCTGCTCGCCGCCGCCGACGTGCGCCGCATCGGCTCCGCGGCGCTCGCCCTCGCCTACGTCGCCACCGGCCGGGCGGACATGGCCGTCACGCCCGACGCGTACGCCTGGGACTGCGCGGCGGGCCGGGTGCTGGTCACCGCCTCCGGCGGCACGTTCGCCGCGGTGCCCGCCGAGCCGTCCGTCCGCCGCCCCGGCGCGTTCGCCGCGTGGCGGCCGGGCCTGGACGGACTCGGCGCCTCGGTGGTCGCCGCGCTGGAAGGGTTCCCGTTCCTCCAAGGGTGGCTGGAAGACGACAACTCCCTGGCCTGAACGTTCGGCGTCGCTTTTGATGGCTGAGGCCCCGCACGAACGGGCGCACGATCCGCCATGAGAAAAGAGCGTGGAGACATGACCGAGAACATCGCGACCGACTGCCTGAACGTCGTGATCTACGTGGACAACGTGGTGGTCGGGCGCGGCCTGGAGGCCGTGCTGGACCTGTTGCCGAGCGTCGGAACCGTCCGGCACTGCACGAACCGGCGTTCGGTGGAGGCCGCCGTCGCCGGGGGAGGCGTGGACGTGCTCGTGGTGACCAGCGCGGAGGGCGCGGCGGCGTCCGAGCTCACCGCCGCGCTGCCGCGGACGAAGGTGCTGATGCTGCTGGACGAGCTGGAGGCGTCCGGTTCGTCGTTCGGCGGCGCGTCCGCCGCCGACGGGTTCCTGATCCAGCAGGACCTGACCGCGCCGGACCTCGGCGAGGCGCTGTCCAGGATGATGCTCGGCGAGATGCCCATGCCGGCCCGGGTGGGCCGGGAGCTGCTGGCCCGCGCGGGCTCGCCGGTGCCGTCCGGGTCGGTGCGGCCCGCGGTGCTGACGCCGCGCGAGAACGAGACGCTCGCGCTGCTGGCCGAGGGGCTGAGCAACAAGCAGATCGCCCGCCGCCTCTCGATCTCCGACCACGGCGCCAAGCGGCTGGTCACCAGCGTCATGCTCAAGCTCGGCGCGCCGAACCGCACCGCCGCCGTGGTGATCGCCATCCGGCAGGGGATGATCTCCGCGGCGTAGCGGCGGGCCTGACCATCCGGACATGCACATCCATCCGGCTGGTCGCGCGTCCATCGGTGCCTTACGCGTCCCGCTCCCCCCGGCCGAGCATGGCGGAGCCGGGCCGGGAGACCGCCCGGCCCGATGGAGGAGAAGACGCGTGATCCGTATCGACCTGGGCTCGTCCGCCGCCGCCGGCGGGCTGAGCCTGCTGATCGTCCTCGGTGGGGCGCAGCCGGCCGGGACGCGGCCGGGCGGCCCCTCCGCGCCGGTGAGCGCCCCGGTGGGCGACGGTTCGGCGGCACCCCGCTTCGACGTCCGAACGCTCAGGCCGGGCACCGCGCCCGGCCTGCTGTTCACCACCCCCCAGCCCTCCGGCCCGCCCACGGACGGGAGCGGCGGGCAGGCCCCGGCGCGGAGCCCGGCGCAGGCGCAGGCCCTGGCGCAGGCGCAGGCCCACCCCCGGGCGCCCGCCGCCAAGGGGCCGCACGGCCCGGAGATCCTCGACGAGCACGGGCGGCCGGTGTGGTTCCACCCGGTGCCGGACGGGCAGTTCGCCACCGACCTGCGGGTGCAGCGCTACCGGGGCCGCGACGTGCTGACCTGGTGGCAGGGCACGGTGACCACCCGCGGGGGCGGGATCGGCACCGGCTACATCGCCGACGAGAACTACCGCGTCATCGCCACGGTGCGGGGCACGACGGCCCCGGCCGACCTGCACGAGTTCCGCATCACCTCGCGCGGCACCGCGCTGGTCACCGGCTACCGG
The DNA here is from genome assembly GCF_040649435.1 of Actinomadura sp. NPDC048955. Lineage (NCBI taxonomy): Bacteria > Bacillati > Actinomycetota > Actinomycetes > Streptosporangiales > Thermomonosporaceae > Actinomadura > Actinomadura sp. NPDC048955. The sequence goes on along the minus strand of NZ_JBEZJI010000041.1, from coordinate 27,404 downwards.
ACCGTTCCGGCGGACCTGTCGTCCCTCGGCGGGTCCAAGGACGGCAAGGTGGAGGACAGCGTCGTCGAGGAGATCGACATCGCCACCGGCCGGACGCTGCTGAGCTGGAGCGCCCTCGCGCACGTGTCCCCCGCCGACAGCGACGCCCCCGTCTTCATGTACGGCGAGCAGCCCTTCGACTACTTCCACGTCAACTCCGTGAGCGAGGACACCGACGGCGACCTGCTGATCTCGGGCCGGCATCTGTCGACGGTGTTCAAGGTGGACCGCCGCACCGGCCGGATCATCTGGCGGCTCGGCGGCCGCCGCACCAGCTTCCCGCTCGGGGCCGGCGTGCGGTTCAGCTGGCAGCACGACGCGACCCCCGCGGGCCGCGGCACCGTCAAGGTGTTCGACAACGGGGCCAACCAGCTCCTGGAGGGGTACGAGTCGCGGGTCGCCTGGATCCGCGTCGACCCGGCCCGCGGGACGACCCGGCTCGTCCGGCAGCTCACCCATCCCGCGCACGTCTCGTCGACGCACGAGGGCAGCGCACAGGACCTCCCGAACGGCAACACCTCCGTGAGCTGGGGCGCGGCGGGACGCGTCTCGGAGTTCTCGCGCCGCGGGGCCCTGCTCTTCGACGCGACGCTGCCCCACGGCTGGACCTCCTACCGGCTCTACCGCCAGCAGTGGAAGGGCCGCCCCGCCGACCCGCCCACCGTGGGCATGCGGGACGGCTCCGTCCACGCGGTCTGGAACGGCGCGACCGGCGTCGCCCGCTGGCGGATCCTCGCCGGAGACGCGCGGGACGACCTGAGGCCCTACGCCCAGGCCGGATGGAACGGGCTCGACACCGCGGTACGCCCGCCCTCGCGGGCGGGCACGGCGCCGCGCTACCTGAAGGCCGAGGCGCTCGACGCCTCGGGCCGGGTCCTCGGGGCCTCGGCCGTCACGGCGAACGCGGAGGCGTCATGATCAAGGTCGGCGTCTCGATCATGTACCACCCGCGCCGGGCCGACCGCATCCCGCCGCTGGTCCGGGCGTGCGCCCCGCTGGACGCCGTGCCGGTCCGCGACCCGGACCCGGACGGCGCGCCGAGCCCGCTGCGCACCGCCAAGCGCGCCTGGGCGCAGATCCAGGACGGCGTCACGCACCACATGGTGCTCCAGGACGACATCGCCCTCGCCCCCGGGTTCGCCGAGCAGGTGAGCGAGGCGGTCGCCCGGCACCCGGAGGACGGCGTCTCCTTCTACTCCCACTGGAACAGCCCGCAGAACTCCTACCTGGTGCGGCGCGCGGCTGTCGCGGGCGCCTCCTACGCCCCGCTCTCCCTGACCGAGTGGACCCCGTGCCAGGGTTTCGTCCTGCCCGTGGACCGCGCCCGGGACCTGGCCGCCTACCTGGCGGAGATCCCCGACGACGTGCAGGACGACGACGAGATGGTCGTCATCTTCTGCCGCAAGCAGGGGATCCCCGTCGTCGCGACCGTGCCCCACCTGGTGGACCACGGCGTGGACGAGACGATCGTCGGTCACCAGGGCGAGCTGCGCGCGACCGTCTTCGCCCCCGGCGAGCGGACGCCCGCCGCCCACTGGACGGGACGGACCGCCGCCGACCCGGGGCCGTACACGGTCGAGCTGCTGGAGTCGCGGTGCGGCATCCGCATGGTCGACCGCGACCCGGTCGAGCACAAGTTCGCCTGGCACTGGTACGACGCGTGCTCGCTGGTCGGCGTGGACCCCCGCGCGGTGCTGGACGCCGCCGCGCCGCACCTCGGTGGGCTGCCCGACGCGCTCGTGCCGGTGGCCACCGAGGTGTGGGCCGCGGGGCATCTCCTCGGCGCCGACGCCGCCGGCCACCCTCCGGTCCCGCCCGGCGGCGGGCCGTTCACCCGCCACGCCATCGGGTCGTGGGTCGACTCGGGCCTGGCCGGTCCGGACCGGGCGCTGCTCGGCGGCACCGGCCGGGACGTCCTCGTCGCGCTCGGGGTCGCCGCCGTGCGGCACGGCCTCGCACACCCGGGAGGCCGCGATGGCCGATGAGCTGAGGGAGCGGGCGGCCGCGATGGCCCGCCGCGAGGCCGCCGCCCAGCTGCGGCCCGCGCCGTTCGTCCCCACCGACGGGACGGGCACGCTCGTCGCGGTCCGGCTGGTGGCCTGCCGGTCGTGCGGCACCCGCCCGGGGGAGCGGCACTGGACGCCGCCGTTCGCGCCGGACGGGACGGAGGCGACGCCGCGCGGACCGCGGCTGGCGATGCTCGCCTGCGAGGCGGTGACCGCGCGTGCCGTCCTGCCCATCGTCCGGACGGCGGAGCGGTTCCCCGAACTGCGCGAGGCGCTGTTCCAGACCCGCGCCGTCCTCTGGGACGCGCTCTCGCCCGCGACGCCCCCGGCGGAGGCATTGGCCGTGGTGGACGACTCGGAGCGGTGGATCGACGCCCCCGGCGAGCCCCCGGACGGGGACGCGGCGCGGACGCTGCCCGCCTCGACCCGTCCCCACCGGGGGCCGCGCGGCTGGCGCTGGCACCGGGCCGACCTGGTCCCGCACTTCCTCAGCCCGCACCGGAACCTGCCGACCCGGATCGGCGAGCACTACGCCGCCGAGCTCCGGGCGGCGCTCCGCACCGGACACGAAGGATCGTAGATGACCGAGATCACCGTTCACCGGGTCCCGTTCCGCGGCGCGCGCGGCGGGACGGGCCCGTTCACCTGGGGCCAGCTCGACATGTGGGCCGAGGCGCGGCTCAGCATGGCCGGCCTCCCCTCGTTCGCCAACGTGCTCGGCGGCGGCCCGCTGCCGCCCGGCCTCAAGACCGACCAGGTGCTGGAGGCGTTCGGCCGGCTGGTCGAGCGGCACGAGTCGCTGCGGACCCGCTTCCGGCCGGGGCCGGACGGCGCCGCCGAGCCGGAGCAGGAGGTGCTGCGCGCGGGCGTGCTGGAGGCGGAGGTCGCCGCCGTCGACCCGGAGCAGAACCTGTTCGCGATCGTCGGCGGCTGGTGGCCGCAGATGCAGGACACCCCCTACGACCTGGTGGACGGGCTGCCGCTGCGCGTCAGGATCGGCACGGTCGGCGACGAGCCGGTGATGGTGATGTTCGGGATGTCGCACATGGCCTCGGACTTCCTCGGCACGCGGGTCGTGTACGGGGAGCTCGTCGACCTGCTGGAGGGCCGCGAGCCCGAGGGCGGGGCGGCGCAGCCTCTCGACCTGGCGGAGGAGGAGCGGTCGGCGGCGGGGCGGCGCGTCCTGGAACGCGCGCTCGACCATTGGCGCACCGTCCTGGACTCCGCACCGCCCGCCATGTTCCCCGTCCCGTCCAGGACGGCGGAGGAGGCGCGCTACTGGCGCGGCGACCTCTGCTCGCAGACCGCCGCGCGGGCCCTGCGCCGCGCCGCGGACCGCTGCGGGGCCGGCACCTCGAACGTGCTGCTCGCCCTGACCGCGGCGCTCATCGGCAGGCACACCGGCCTGGACCGATGCGCGATGCGGATGCCGTCGGGCAACCGGGGCCGACCCGAGCTGCGCCGCATGGTGACCACCCTCAGCCAGGAGACGCCGCTCGTCGTCGACCTGCGCGCGGGCACCCTCCAGGAGGTCGTGGCGGCGGCCCGCACCGCCTCCCTGCACGCGCAGCGCAACGCCCGCTACGACCCCGCGCCGGTCGCCGCGATCAGGGACGCGTCGGCCACCGTCCTCGACGTGTGCTTCAACGACATGTGGACCCCCGTCTGCGCCGGGCGTCCGGCCGCGGACCCGGACAGGCCGCCCGCCGAGTCCACCTTCGAGTGGAACGAGAAGGTCGACCGCGCGACCGTGGCGTTCTTCCTGGAGGCGTTCGAGGTGCTGGAGGACCCGGAGGCGATCCGCCTCAGCCTCTTCGCCGACACCGCGCACGTCTCGCCCGCGCGGATCCGCTCCTTCCTGGACGCCATCGAGCGCCTGCTCGTCGTCTTCGCCGAGCGCGACCTCCGCCTCGACGAGATCGACCCGGTCTCCTGACCCGCCCGCCACCCCACCGAACGCACCGCACCAGGAAGGCCGTCCGCGATGCCGCCAGCCAGGATCACCCACGTCGCCTTCGCCGCGCCGCCCCAGCTCAAGATGGACGAGCTGGCCACGTTCCTGCGGGACGACGAGGGCGGCGGCGCGGTCGGCGACATCGTCCGCAACTCCGCCATCGAGACCAAGGGCATGGCGGTCAACCCGCTCGTCGAGGACCCGCGCGCCTGGAGCACCGCCCGCCGGATGCGGCGCGGCCTCACCGAGGCGCGCGCCCTCGGGCGGGAGGCGATCGGCCGCGCCCTGGAACGCGCCGGGCTGCGCCCCGACGACGTGGGCCTGCTGATCACGACGACCACCACCGCGCACTCCGCCCCCGGCCTGGAGACCCTGGTCCACGAGCTCGGCATGGGGCCGGACACCGAGTTCCTCTCACTCGGCCCCATGGGCTGCTACGCGGCGGCCCCCACGCTGGCCGCCTGCCGGACCTGGGTCGAGGTGCACGGCAGGCCCGCGGTGGCGCTGTGCGTGGACCTGTTCTCCCCGCACCTCCAGCCGCCGCCCTACGACAAGGAGCAGGCGGTCGTGCTCACCCTGTTCGGCGACGGCGCCGCCGCCGTGGTGATGCGTCCCGGCCGGGAGGGGACCGCGGGCCTGGACGTCCTCGACTCCGGGCTGGTGTCGGTGCCGCGGTACGCCGGGGACCTCCAGGTCCACGTCGGCGACTCCGGCATGGACATCCGGCTCGCCCCGACGATGCCGGACGTCACCGCCGCCGCCGTGGCCGCCCCCACCGACGCGCTCCTGGCCCGCAACGGCCTCACGCGCGGCGACGTCACCTGGTGGGCCGTGCACCCGGGCGGCCGGCGCATCATCGACCGCGTCTCCGAGGAGCTGGAGCTCCCGGAGGAGTCGGTCGCGGAGTCGCGCGCGGTGATGCGCGAGTACGGCAACACCGCGGCGCCGGCCGTCCTGGCCGTCCTCGGGCGCCTCATGGACGCCCGGCCGCTCGGGCCCGGGGAGTACGGCGTCGTGATGGCGTTCGGCCCCGGCGCCACCGTCTGGAGCGTCCTGCTGCGCGGCGCCTGACCGTCCGCCCGGACGCGGCGGACCCGAGAACCAGACCAGTACAGCAACGACCACCGAAGGAGCCCCTCATGCTCGAAGTCATCGGCGCCGGGTTCGGCCGCACCGGCACCTTCTCCCTCAGGGCCGCGCTGGAGACGCTCGGCTTCGGCCCGTGCCACCACATGCTCGGAATGCTGGAGCGCCCGGAGGAGATCCCGCTGTGGCGGCGCGCCGCCCAGGGCGGCCCCACCGACTGGGACGAGGTCTACCGCGGGTACCGGTCCAGCGTCGACTGGCCGGGCACCCGGTTCTGGCGGGAGCTGACGGAGTTCTACCCGAAGGCGAAGGTCATCCTTACCGTCCGGGACTCCCAGCGCTGGTACGACAGCGCCGCGTCGACCATCCACCGCGCCGCCATGGACCCCACGCCTCCCGCGACGCCCGTCCTCGCCCAGATGCGGGCGATGTCGCGGGAGGTCGTGTGGGACGGCCAGTTCGGCGGGCGGTTCACCGACCCCGACCACGCGCGGCGCGTCTTCGCCGAGCACAACGAGGCGGTGCGCCGCGAGGTGGACCCGGACCGGCTGCTGGTCTTCGAGGTCGCCCAGGGCTGGGAGCCGCTGTGCGACTTCCTCGGCGTCGCGGTGCCGGACGAGCCGTTCCCCCGCTCCAACGACCGCGACGGCTTCGAGTCGCTGCTGCGCGAGCACGCCGCCGGCGGCCCCGACGCCGTCCCGGCGTCCTGAGCGATGCCCGGAGCGCTTGGGGGAGAGGCCGGGTGGTTCCGCCGGTTCCACCCGGCGGACGAGGGGGCGCCGCGGCTGCTGTGCTTCCCCTACGCGGGCGCGTCCGCGAGCGCCTACCACGGTCTCTCCGAGACGCTCAGCCCGGCGGCCGACGTCACCGTCGTCCAGTACCCCGGACGGCAGGACCGCCGCCGGGAGCCGGTGGCGGTGGACCTCGCGGAGCTGGCCGGCCGGCTCGCGGCCGAGGTGGCCGGGCTGCCGCCGGCGGCGTTCTTCGGCCACAGCATGGGGGCGATCGTGGCCTTCGAGGTGGCGCGGCGGCTCGCCGCGCCGCCCCCGGTCCTGTTCGTGTCGGGGCGCCGCTCCCCGGCGCGCAGCCGCCAGGAGCGCACGCACCCCATGGGCGACCGCGAGCTGCTGGACGACATGGCCCGCCTCGGCGGGACGGACGCGCGGCTGCTGGACAGCCCCGCGTTCGTCCGGATGATCATGCCCGTGGTGCGCGGCGACTACCAGGCGATCGACACCTACCGCTATGAGCCCGGCCCGCCGCTCGCCTGCCCGATCGTGGTGCTGGCGGGCGACGCCGACCCGATGACCCCGGTCGAGGACGCGCTGGCCTGGCGGGAGCACGGCTGCGGCGGCGGCGCCGAGTTCGTCCTCCCCGGCGGGCACTTCTTCCTCGACGACCACCGGGAGCGGATCGCGGAGATCGTCCTCGACCGGCTGGCGGTGGACCGCACAGCGATCTAGCTGGCCTGTCTCGAAGTGGCCTCGGCCAGGCGCGCGAACGCGTGAACTGCCCGGTGCGGCGAAGCCGGAGGCGAGCTGCACCGGGCAGATCGCGAAGCGATGCCGCGTTCGCCCAGGCTCGGTCACGTAGCGAGCCGCCAGGCGAGCGAAGTGGGCCGGGACTGTGCAACACAGCCGGTCGCTCGTCCCGCGCGCCGTCGCGTCCCTCGTTCGCGCCGCGCCGCCCCGGGCTGCCCGATGGGGCAGGACAAGAGGAGGAACCGTTGGAGGCTCCTCAACCGCCGCCGCCCCGTACAGCCTCGGTGTCTTGTGGACGCCATAGAGAACACCGCCGGATCCGTACCCCATGACGAGACGGACGCCCCGTTGTACCGCGACCCCCGGGCGCCGGTCGCGGCCCGCGTCGAGGACCTGCTCGCCCGCATGAGCCTGGACGACAAGATCGGCCAGATGACCCAGGCGGAGCGCCTGGAGGCCGCCCCGGAGGACGTCACCGCCCACCGGCTCGGGTCGGTGCTGTCGGGCGGCGGGTCGGTGCCCTCGCCGAACGACCCCGTCACCTGGGCCGACATGTACGACGACTTCCAGCGCGCCGCCCTGGCCACCCCGCTCGGCATCCCGATCCTGTACGGCGTCGACGCGGTGCACGGGCACGGCAACGTGGTCGGCGCGACGCTCTTCCCGCACAACATCGGGCTCGGCGCGACCCGCGACCCCGCGCTGGTCCGCGACATCGGCGCCGCGGTGGCCGAGGAGGTGTCGGGCACCGGCATCACCTGGAACTTCGCGCCGTGCCTCGGGGTCGTCCGCAACCCGCGCTGGGGACGCACCTACGAGTCGTTCGGCGAGCTGCCCGAGCTGCCCACCGCCATGACGTCGTTCATCGGCGGGCTCCAGGGCCCGCGCGTCGGCCCCCGGCCCTCGGTCATGGCCACCGCGAAGCACTTCGTCGGGGACGGCGGCACCAAGGACGGCGACGACCAGGGCGACACGCGGCTCGCCGAGGAGGAGCTGCGGGCGCTGCACCTGCCGCCGTTCCTCGCCGCCCTGGAGCGCGGCGTCGGGTCGGTCATGATCTCCCACAGCTCGTGGAACGGGCTGCGCCTGCACGGCCACCGGTACCTCGTCACCGAGGTGCTCAAGGAGGAGCTCGGCTTCTCCGGCATCGTCGTGTCCGACTGGAACGGCCTCGACATGATCTACGAGGCGGACGCGTTCGGCCCGGCCGAGGTCCGGGCGGCGGTCAACGCGGGCATCGACATGGTGATGGTCCCCGAGGAGTGGCGGCGGTTCATCGAGACGCTGCGCGCCGAGGTGCTGGCCGGACGGGTGCCGGCGGCGCGGATCGACGACGCCAACCGGCGCATCCTGACCAAGAAGTTCGAGCAGGGCCTGTTCGAGCACCCGCTGACCGACCGCGCCTACACCGGGCGGATCGGCGGCCCCGAGCACCGCGCCCTCGCCCGCCGGGCCGTGGCCGCCTCCCTGGTGGTCCTCAAGAACGAGGGGGGCCTGCTCCCGCTCGCCCCCGGCATCGACGAGATCTTCGTCGCCGGGCGCAGCGCCCACGACATCGGGATGCAGTGCGGCGGGTGGACCGTCAGCTGGCAGGGCGAGCCCGGGCCCGTCACCGCGGGGACCACGATCCTGGACGGCATCCGCGCCGCCGCGGGCCCCGGGACCACCGTCCGGTACCACCCGGACGGCCACGGCGCCGGCCCCTCCTGCAAGGTCGCCGTCGCGGTCGTGGGGGAGGAGCCGTACGCCGAGGACGAGGGCGACCGCCCGGCCGGGATGGGGCTGGACCCCGTGGACCTGGACACCATCGCGAGGCTGCGCGCCGCCGGGGTCCCCGTCGTGGTGCTGCTGGTGAGCGGGCGCCCCCTGGACATCGCGGCCGAGCTGCCCGGCTGGGACGCGCTGGTCGCCTGCTGGCTCCCCGGCACCGAGGGCCGGGGCGTCGCCGACGTGCTGTTCGGCGCCGCCGCCGCGACCGGGCGGCTGCCCGTCACCTGGATGCGCAGCGCCGACCAGCTGCCCATCACCCACGGCGACGGCCAGGACCCGCTCTTCCCCTACGGGTTCGGCCTGACCTACCCGGCCCGCCCGTGACCGCGCAGACGGCGCGGCCGCCGCAGGCGGTACGGGGTGCGCACCGGCGGCGGATCGCCCGCCTCGCGGTGCCCATGGCGGCCGCGCAGCTGCTCGCCATCATGGTGCCGATCGTGATCGTCGCCATCCTGGGCTGGATGGGCGACGAGGCCATCCGCGTCCGCTCGCTGTACTTCCCGCTGGCGTTCCTGTTCTTCGGGGTGCAGGTCGCGTTCGACGTCACCAACCAGACGATCACGGCGCTGCGGACGGGGCGCGGCGAGCGGGACGTGGGGGCGACGACGATGAGCGTGGCCCTGGTCTGGCTCGGCACGGGGCTCGCGCTCGGGATCGGGCTGAGCCTGGCGGCGCCCGCCCTGGCGGACGTCCTCGGCGCGGACGCGCGGGGCGCGGACCTGTTCGTGCGGTTCCTGCGGTGGATGTCGCTCGCCAACCTGACGCTGGCGTGGCCGGTGCTGTGCGCGTCCGCGCTGCGCGGCGCGGGGCGCGCCGGGCCCGCGGCGCTGATCATGCTGGTGGGCAGCGCGGTGGAGGTCGCGGGGCTCGCGGTGCTGGGCTTCGGCTGCGGGCTGGACATCGCGGCGCTGCCGCTGGCGACGGCCCTCAACGGCCTCACCGCCGGGGCGTTCGGCATGGTGGTGCTCGCCCGGACGGGGCTGCTGAGGGAGTGGGGCTGGCGGCCGGAGGTCCTCGGCTACCTGCTGCGGACCGGCGTGCCGGTCAGCCTCACCAACATCGTGATGTTCGGCATGAACTTCGCGTTCGTGATGATGCTCAAGCCGTTCGGCCCGGACGTCATCGCCGGCTTCGCGACCGCGACGACGGTCCAGAACCTCGTCATCATGCCGGCCGTCGTGCTCGGCTCCGCGGCGGCCATCGTGATGAACCAGAGCCTGGGGGCGTCCGGCCGGGAGCAGGTCGCCGCCGTGCTCGGCGCCGCGCTGCGCATGACGCTGGCCGTGTACGCCGTGATCGTCCCCGTGCTGTGGCTGCTGCGCGGCGCCGTCGGCCACCTGACCGCCGAGAACGCGCGGATCGCGGGCGAGACCGCGCGCTACGTCGCGATCGTGGGCCCGAGCTTCGTGGTCCTCGGGCTGGTGCTCACCGCGCTCATGGCGCTGGAGCAGACCGGCGGCGCCCGCCTGGCGCTCGCCGCGTCGGCGGTGTACGTCGCCGGGTCGGTCGGCATCGGCGCGCTGGCGGGCCGGGACGCCGGCGGCCCGGTCCCGCTGTACGCGACGATCGCCGCCATGAACACCGCCGGGGTGCTCGCGGTGCTCGCCGCGGTGGCGTTCACGCGCGCCCAGGACCGGCGCAGGCGGACGTCGCGCGAGGAGCCAGCCTGGGGCGCCGCGCCGCCGTCCCCCGTCCGCCCGGACTGACCGCCGGACCGACCGTCCGCCCGGACGCGCCGCGCCGTCCCGTCCCCTCGAAGGTGCGCCCGATCGGCGCTGGGCGGGCCGGGCGGGCGTGCATAGCGTGAGCCGCGCCTGCCCGTCCGGGCGGCCCTGCCCGGACGCCGCCGCAGCGAGAGGACACCATGGGCGAGACCAGTGAACCCGCGACCACGGCCATGCCGGACTACGCGGACATCCGGCGGATCAACGTGACGACCCTGCGCGACGGGGTGGCCCCCGGCCACCTGTTCATGTCGCCGCAGTCCATCATGGAGCCCGGCGCCCCGCACGGCCTCCAGATCACCGACGACCGGGGGCGGGTGGTCTGGTACCTCCCGCTGCCGGAGGGGGAGTACGCCACCAACCTGCGCGTGCAGCGCTACCAGGGGCGGCCGGTGCTGACCTGGTGGCAGGGAGAGGCGACCAGCACCGGCGTCGGCATGGGCACCTGCTACGTCGCCGACACCTCCTACCGGGTGATCGCCTCGGTCCGGCTCGGCGGCGACCGCCCGGCCGACCTGCACGAGTTCCTGCTGACCGACCGCGGCACCGCGCTGGTCGTCGGCTACCAGAACAGGCCGTGGGACCTGACGCCGGTCGGCGGTTCCGCGGACGGCACGGCGATCGACAGCGTCGTCGAGGAGATCGACGTGGCGACCGGCGAGGTGCTGCTGCACTGGAGCGGCCTGGAGCACATCCCGCTCGGCGAGAGCGACCTGCCCGTGGCGCTGGCCGGGGACGGGCCCTGGGACCACCTGCACGTCAACGCCGTCGGCGTGGACGACGACGGCGACCTGGTGATCACCGCCCGCAGCTCCCAGGCGGTGTACAAGGTCGACCGGCGGACGGGTGAGGTGCGCTGGAAGCTCGGCAGCGGCGCCAGCACGTTCGCGCTCGGCGTGGGGGTGCGGTTCAACTGGCCGCACGACGCGCAGCCCGTCGGCGGGAACGTCCACCGGATCTTCGACAACGGGGCCAACATCGGCATGCTCGGGTACGAGTCGCGGGTGGTGTGGATCCGCGTCGACCCCGGGAACGGCGTCGCGACGCACGTCAGGCAGATCACCCACCCCGAGCACCTGTCGTGCCCGGTGGAGGGCGGCGCGTACGGGCTGCCGAACGGCAACACGCTGGTCGGCTGGGGAGCCGCGGGACGGATCTCGGAGTTCTCCCCGGAGGGCGAGCTGCTGTTCGACGCCGAGATGCCCGAGGGGCCCCTGTGGAGCACCTACCGGGTCTACCGGCACGAGTGGCACGGGCGGCCGGACGCGCCGCCGCAGGCGCGCTTCGACGGCGGTCAGGTCCACGCGGTCTGGAACGGCGCCACCGGCGTCGCCCGCTGGCGGCTGGCGGCCGGCCCGTCCGAGGACGGCCTGCGCGAGGTCGACACCGTGGAATGGGACGGCTTCGACACCGCCGTCAAGCTGCCCGACGCGCAGGGTGCCGCCTTCGTGAGGGTCGACGCGCTCGACGCGGACGGCCGCACGATCGGCTCCTCGCCCGTCACGCCGGTCGAGCGCTGACCGGCCGGCCCGGGGACCGGACATGAAGGTATGGGAAACCCAGGAGTTCCTCTTCGGCGACGGACCGGACGCCAGGGTCCTCGACTACCCGCACTACGGGCTGGAACTGGCTCTGGCGCGCCTCCGCCGGCGCAACCCGCCTGCCGCGCCGTGGTGGAGACGGTACGTCAGGACATGGCAGACCTTCGAGCCGGGCCGGGCGCTCCCGGACGAGGGCGCGAAGGAGAACGAGCCGCTCATCTACGGCCTCTCCCAGGTCTGGAACGAGGACGACGTCATCTACGCCACCGTCAGGAACCTCTTCCTTGAGGGGGCCGACGAGGTCTTCGTCCTGGACGACGCCTCCGACGACGACTCCGCGGCGGAGGCGGAGGCCGCGGGCGCGACCGTCCTGCGGGACGAGAGCGACGGGAAGTTCGACGAGCTCCGGCGCACCAGGCGGATGCTGGAGGTCGTCGACGAGCGGACCGGGGCCGCGGGACGGCCGGTGTGGTGGATCGTCGTGGACGCCGACGAGTTCCCGCGCGGCCCGGGGGGCGCCACGATCCGCGACCTCGTCCGGACGCTGCCGGCGTCGGTGGACACCGTCGGCAGCCGCGTCCTGGAGCACTACCCGGGCCGGGCGTCGGCGCCGAAGCCCCGCCACCACCCGCTGGACGAGCTGCCGAACGCCCGCCGGCACGACAACCCGTCATGCCCGGCGGGCCACTGGAAGCACCAGCTGCTCCGCGTCCGCGAGCCCGGCTCGCTCCGCTTCATGTTCGGCCGGCACACCATCGCGGCGCCGCCCGGCAGGAGGCCCGTCGTGGAGAGCGAGGCGTCCCTGCTGATGCACCACTTCCCGCTGCGGGGCCGGGAGTGGACGGAGGAGAAGTTCCGGCTGGCGGGGTCGGCGTCCGGCCGCTACGGCGCGAGCTCGGACGCGTTCGTCAAGCGGCGGCTGGAGAAGCGGCTGCGGATGCTCGGCCACGCGTACGCGGAGGAGTACCACCTGCTGCCCAACATGTTCCCGGGGGAGCCGCGGACGGGCACGTCGGTGCGGGACTGGCGGGAACTGGTCCCGCCGGCGGAACGCGCCTGCGCGCACGAGCCCGGCGCCCCCATGTGAGGGAGCCGCGAGCGGGCCCCTCACATGCGCCCGCGAGCGGGCCGGGCGGCTTCGCGGGCCGCCCGGCCCTGCCCGTCACCGGTGCTCGTCGAGGAATTCGACGATGTGCCCGAACACGTCCAGGGCGGCGCCGCGGCCGATGAACGGATCCACGTGCCCGTAGCCGGGGATCTCGACGTAGCGCGCGTCGAGCCGCGGGTGCCGTGCCGCCAGGACGTCGTGGCACAGCTTGTTGGCGTCCAGCCAGAGCCCGTTCTCGCTTCCGGACATCAGCAGGACGGGGCAGTCGATGCGGTCCGCGCTGTCCAGGGCGTTCTCCGGCAGCGCGCTGTAGCGGCCGTCGGAGAGGTTCCACCGCACCACGGTGTGCGCCAGCTCGATGCGCCGCAGGTGCGGGATGACGCACATGGGGGCGCTTCCGAACAGGTCGGCCAGGCGCTCGTGGGTGCGCCGGTCCAGCTGGTCGTGGACGAACAGCGACGCGCCCACGCTCCAGGCGGAGTTGTGCAGCATCTGGCAGGTGGGGTCAGGGCAGTCCGCCCCGAGGGACGCCAGGGCGAACAGCGGGGTGTACTTCGACCGGAACCCGGCCTTGCGGAAGTCGACGGGGACGTGCCGGATGCGCCGACGCAGCACCTCGAAACCGAAGTGCATGCGGAAGCGCGTCGAGGCGGCCAGCTTCGGTGTCAGGAACACCCCCTGCGCCACCACGCCGGCCAGTCCCGGAACGAGGCCCGCCGTCATGCTGAGCGACAGCGACAGCGCCCCCAGGCAGTGCGCCACGACGAACAGCCGCCGCCCGCCGATCCGCTCCCGGATCCGCGCCACCGCCTCGGGGATGTCGTAGAGCGCGACGTCGTCGAAGCTGTAGCCCGCGCCGTCGTCGTCGTTGTAGGGGAGCCGGCAGCTGCCGCGCCAGTCCAGCAGCCACGGCTCGTAGCCCGCGTCGAGCAGCACGTCCACCAGGTTGCGGGTCTCCGGCAGGACGAACATGTCGGAGGACGCGGTGAGGCCGTGCAGCAGCAGCACCGCGGGCCGGTCGCCGTTCGCGTCGTCCTCGCGGGTCACGCGGGCCAGTGCCAGCTCGGTCCCGTCGGACGCCCGGAACGGGACGTGCTCGATCGCCGCGGCGCCGGGCCGCGCGTAGAGCGCTCGTGCGGTCATCGGATCTCCCTCCTGCGGTCCTTCACGTCCCGGCGCAGGTCCAGCAGCTCCGCTCCGGCGCGCAGGCCCGGTTCGAGCAGGCCCCAGCCGACCTGGGCGAAGAACCAGCCGAGCCACATCAGCTTGGCGAGGCGCTGCTCCGGCGGCGGCAGCGCCGGATCGACCTCGATGCCGTCGATCTGCTCGCGGACGTAGCCGCCGGCCGGCACGACGACCTCGCCGGTCAGGCTCGCCGGCTCGCCCTCGCGGCCGACCTCGACGGCCAGCGTGCGGGCCTGCCGCCAGAGGTCGCGGCGCGCGCGGGCGGTCTTGACGCCTTCCAGCCACCAGCCCCGCCCGTCGGCGTCGCGGAGCGCGAGCCGGTACCGCAGCAGCGGATGGCGCAGCCCGTGGCGCAGCGGGATCCCGTCCTCGGGGCGGACGACGATGTCGCCCGACTCCACCGTGAGCGGTTCCGGGTGCAGCCGCGCGCACGTCATCTCGCCGCGCACGTCGACGCGCCGCTCCGTGACGAGCTGGTGCATCCCGGCGATCGACAGCGTCAGCGACAGCGAGCAGACCGTGTCGGTGACCCGGCCCGCGGGGCCCAGCGTCCCTTCGAGGGTCTCGTGGAACGACAGGTACGGCGGGTCGTCGCGGCCGGGGAGCCGCGCCAGGCCGGCCTCCGCGAGCCGCTCGTAGGTCCTCAGCTGCGCCCGCGCGCCGTAGCGGACCGGTTCGGGCAGGCCGTGCCGCGCGACGAAGGCCTCGGTGCGCTCGCCGGTCGCCGCCGGGCCGAGCAGGGTCGCCTCGACCAGCTTGACGGCCGTCGCGTTGCGCAGGACCCGCGCCAGGAACTCCAGCTCGGGAACCGGGTCGGCCTCCATGGCCGCCAGGAAGGCGGCGCGCCACTCCTCCCAGCCGAGCACCGGGACGTGCATTCCGCCGAGCCGCATGTCGTGCAGGACGTCCGGCAGCGTGTTGGGCCGCCCGGTGAGGTTGTAGGTCGTCCCCCAGCCGTCCGGCTCGTACACGACGGCGGCGGCGACGCGGCTGACCCAGTCCACCGGGGCGGCGTTGACGGCCCGGAAGGCGGGCACCTTCCGGAACCGGGAGAACGCCGAGAGCAGGCCGCTGCCGATGTCGGTCGGGTTGTGCGCGCCGGTGAGGGTGTGCCCGCCGATGGCGCCCGGACGCATGAGCGTCACGGTCAGGCCGTGCTCGCGGGCCCGCCGCAGCGCCACCTCCGACGCCCATTTCGACCGGTCGTAGCCGGTGGCGAGGCGGTCGACCCGCGCGAGCGGGTCGTCCTCGCCCATGGAGGCGATGCCGGCCTCGTTGAACACCGCGACCGAGGAGATGTGGTGCAGCGGCTTGGACGGCCCGGTCGCCGCGAGCTCGGCCAGCGTCAGCGGGCCGAGCACGTTGGCGCGGCGCAGCGAGGGGTAGCCGCGCAGGAAGTCGACGGCCGCCGCGACGCTGACGATCGAGTCCACCTCCCGCGCCAGCTCCTCCCACCGGTCGCCGTCGACCCCGAGCCGCGGCTCGGCGATGTCGCCCGGCAGCACCGTCACCCGCCGCCGGACCTCCGCGGACCACGGCAGCCGGAAGCCGGCGAGGGCCTCGCCGAGGCGCCGCTCGCCCGCCCGCGCGTCGGCGGCCCGCACCAGGCAGACGACGTGCGCGTCGCCCCGGCGCAGCAGGTCGAGCAGCAGGTGCCCGCCGAGGAAGCCGGTCGCGCCGGTGAGCAGGATCCGGCGGGGCGGGGCCTTGGCGGCCGGGCCGGTCCAGGGCAGGCGGTCCGCGCGGGCCAGGTCGGCCGCCACCAGGTCGAGGCCCTCGTCTCCGCTCTCGTCCTCGTCCGCGGCGTCGGCGGCGGGCTCCCGGTGGGGCGCGCCCGTCGCGGACGCGAGGCCCAGCCGCGCGAGGCGGCGCGGCCGGGCGTCGGCGAAGACGTCGTCCAGGCTGAGCCGCAGGCCGAGGTCGCGGTTGAGCGCCGCCGCGAACCCGGCGGCGTCGACCGACGTCGCGCCCGCGTCGAAGAAGTCCACGTCGACGCCGATCCGCCTGCCGCCGAGGAAGGGCGCCGTCCGGGCCGCGATCGCCGCGGCCAGCCCTTCGAGGTCCCATCCCGCGCCGCCCTCGGGCGGAGCGCCGTCCGCTCCGCCCGGCGGCGGCTCCCCGCCGGGCCCGGCGCCGCCGCCGGTCCCGAACCGGGCCAGCAGGTCCGCCACCTCGGTCCGCCCCGGGCCGCTGCGCTCCAGCAGTTCGCCCTCGTGCCGGCGGTCGGGGACCGGGGCGAGCCCGGTCCCGTCCGCGTCCGCTCCGTTCACCGTCTGCATCTCCTTCCACGATTCACTCACCGTCGGCCTCCGGGCCGTCTTCCGCCGCGCCGGACCAGGAGCGGAACGCCCGCAGGCGCCGCGGCTCGACCAGCACGTCCAGCCGCCGGCCGTCGTCCTCCACCCCCGCGAGGGCGGCGACCAGGCGCCGCGCCGGCGCGTTGCGGGGCGTGTGCTCTGCGACCAGCCGCACCGCCGCGCATCCGAGGGCGCCGGCGCGGTCGGCGAGCCACCCCAGCAGCCGCTCCTCCACCCCCCGGCCGAGCACGCGGCAGCTCAGCATCCAGGCCGCGACCTCCAGCGCGCCGCCGTCCGGGCGGATCACCAGGACGCCGATCTGGCCGTAGTCGCCGAACCGGTCGCGCGCCGAGACCGTCCACACCTCGCCGTCCCGCCGCGCCCGGTCGAGCGCCGCCGCGTCCAGGACGGCGGGGCGCAGGTTGAACTGGCCGGTCCGGCGGCTCAGCTGGACGGACCGCTCCGTCGCCGCCTCCGACAGCGGCTCGACGTCGACCTCCAGTTCGAGCCGGTCGAGGAACTCGGCGAAGCTCGTCCCGGCGCGTGCCGCCTCGCGGTCGCGCTCCTGCCGGTAGTAGCCGGCCCGGGCGGCGTCCTCGCGGGTGGCCGCCCACGGGGTGGCCGGCCAGAGTCGCCGCACGAACGCCGCGAGCTCGCGAGCGGGCGGGCACGTCACCGACAGGACCTCCGGAAGGTCGGAGCGCACCGCGGCGATCTCGGCCGGGTTGTCGTCCAGGAACAGCACGCTGTCCGTCCCGAGGCCCAGCTCGTCCGCCGCCGCCCTGATCCGCTTGGCCTTCGGCCCCCAGCCCGCGGCGATCACGCTGAAGTGCCCGGGCCGCAGGACGCCGTCGGGCCGCTCCAGCACCGCGCGCACCGTGGCCTCGTCGTTGTTGGAGACGAGGACCAGCAGGACGCCCGCGGCGCGCCAGGCGAGCAGCCGCCGGGCCAGCACCGCGCGCGGCCCGGCCAGGTCGACCGCGTCCGGGCCGACCTCGCCCGCGACGCCGCCCCACAGGGTCTCGTCCCCGTCCACGGCGATCACCTTGGGCGCCGGGCGGCGGACCGCCCGGACCGTCCCGGCGGCGGTGAGCGCCACGGCCGCCTGGAACCCGGCGGTGAAGGGCAGGTGGGCGAGGGCCTCGGTGCCCTCGTCGAAGGGCTCGGCGACGGGATGGTCCCGCGTCCAGTCGTCCGGCCGCACGACCGCGATGCCCGGCCGGCCCTCCAGCCGCGACATCAGCTCCTCCTCCCACTCCCGGAGCCGGGCGTCGCCGGTGCGGGAGGGCAGGACGCCGAGGATCACCGGTCGCCGGGTCCGGTCGTGCAGGGCGCCGAGGGCCGCCGGGTACTCCTCGGCCAGCTGCGCCAGCAGCTCGTCGCGCACGGGACCGGACCGGGCCAGGTCGCTTCCGCGCAGCAGCACGATCCCGGCCGTGGTGGACGCCTGGGCGAACGCGCCGTCCGGGGCCAGGACGCTCGCCAGGGGCTGCTGGTCCGGCGCCGCGACGACGTCCGGCGCGTCACCGCCGGTCTCGGCGAGGGCGGCGCCGAGGAGGGCGGGCAGGTGGCCGAGGGCGAACGTGGCCGCCACCGCCACCGAGGCGGCGGAGCCCGGGGCCGGCGGGGCGGGCGCTCCCGTCGCGGGCTCCGCCGCGCCCCCGTCCGCGACCCGCGCGAGGAGGTCGAGGTAGCCGCGGCCGAGGCGGGCGGCGGCCGCCTCGTCGAGGATGTCGAGGTTGTGGTCGAGCCGCAGGTGCCCGAGGCCGGGCCCCATGCTGACCATCAGGTCGAGGTCGAGGTAGCCGGTCCCGGCCGGCACGATCTCCGGCCCGGCCGCCGCCGGCCCCCGCGCCCGGATGTGGTTGAAGTACACCTCGACCAGCGGCGCGTCCGCCCGGTGCAGGCCGGCGCCGGCGAGGGCGGCCATCGCGCCGGAGAACGAGGCCCCCTTCTCCAGCACCCGCTTGAGACGGGCGTCGGTCCTGGCCACGACGTCGGCGATGGCCTCGCCCCCGTTGACCTCGGCCGCGAGCGGCACCGGGACCCCGAAGTAGCCGAGCGCGCCGGACGCTCCGGCGTGCATCCGGGAGTCCACCGGGACCGCCAGCGCGAACCGGCTCCGGTCCCGCAGCCGCGCGAGGAACACCTGGAGCGTCCCGAGGCAGAGGGCGGCCGGGGTCACGGCCAGTTCCCTCGCCTGCTCCGCCACCCGGTCGAGGAGGCCGCCGGGGATGTCCAGGGCCAGGGTGCCCGCGCGGAACGTCCGCTTCGCCGGGCGGCTCTCCACCAGGTCCAGTCTGCGGCAGCCGGTGAACTCCTCCCGCCACCGCGCCGCCGCCTCCTCGTCCTCCTCCTGCGGCGCCGCGGCCGAGCGGGCCTCGATCAGCAGGTCGATGTCGTCCCGCGGGGGCGCGGCCGGGGGAGCGCCGGACAGCGCCGCCCCGATCTCCGCGACGGCGAGGATCAGCGACTGCACGTCGCTCACGGCGTGGTGGGCGCCGAAGACCAGGACCTGGTCCCCGGACGCGGACTCCACCATCTCGAAGCGCCACAGCGGCGCCGTCGCGAGGTCGAACGGCGGCTCCATCAGCCGCTGGAGCGCCGCCTCGGCGTCCGCGTCCTCGGTCGTCGACCAGCGCAGCAGCTCCCCGGCGGGCCGCCGGTGGACCGCGAACCGCGTGCCGTGCTCGGGGTCCCGCACGATGGCCGTGCGCAGGGCGGAGTGGCGGTCCGCGAGCCCGCTGAGGGCCTCCGCCAGCGCCTCCCTCGTGACGGGCGACCCCAGCCGGACGGCCATGCCGATGTGGTGGGCCACGCTCGGCGTGCCCTGCTGCTCCGTCCGCAGGAGGCGCGTCACGTCCGCCGGGACCGGCCGGAACACGACCTCCGCCCCGTCGTCCGCCCGCTCCCCGGCCGGTTCGATCGGTGGTGTCCCGCCTGCGGTGACCGGCGCTTGGAGGAGTTTGGCCGCGAGGCTCCGCACGTCCATGGCAGCCAGCGCCGACAGCGACGTCCCGACGCCGAGCGTGCGCGTGATGGCGTCGTGCAGCACCACGAGCGAGTGCGAGTCGAAACCGAGCTCCTGCATCGACCTGCCCATCGGCACCTCGGCGGCGGCGTCGCCGGTGACCTCGGCCACCGCGCCCCGCAGGAACTCCTCGACCAGGCGGGTGCGCTCGTCATCCGTCGCCGCGGCGCGGATCAGGGCCGCGACCCCCTCGGAGGCCGGGCTGGCGGTGGGGCGTCCGGCCAGCTCGGACAGGATCGGATGCGCCGCGGCGAGCCCGGAGGGACGCTCCAGCGCCGCCCGGTCGAGCGCGATCGGCGCGAGGCGGCGCCGGGACGAGCCGAGCAGGCGCTCGAACAGGTCCCCGCCCTCGGCCGGGGAGAGGCTCGCCATGCCGGACCGCGCGAGCGCGGGGAACCGGCCGGCGTCCGCGGCCATGCCGACCTGCGACCAGGCGCCCCAGTCCAGGCTCAGCGCCGGTCGCCCGGTCGCCGCGAGCGCGTGGGCCCAGGCGTCCAGGAAGGCGTTCGCAGCGGCGTAGGAACCCTGCCCCGCCGGTCCGAGCAGGCCCGCGGCCGAGGAGAACAGGACCAGGAAGTCGGTGTCCGGCACCAGTTCGGTGAGCAGCGCTGCGCCCAGCACCTTGGGCGCCAGCACCCGGGCGATCCGCTCCGGGGTCAGCGTCCGCAGGGTCGCGTCGTCCAGGACGCCGGCGGCGTGCACGATCCCCGCGACCGGGGGCGCCTCGCGGCTCAGGGCGCCGAGCGCCGCCTCCAGGGGGGCGCGGTCCGCGACGTCGGCGCGGACGGTGTGGACGTCCGCGCCCCGCGCCGCGAGCCCGGCGATCCACTCGGCCGCCCCCGCGTCCGGCCCGCCGCGGCCGAGGACGGCCACGTGCCGCGCGCCCAGCGCGACGAGCCGCTCGGCGGCGACCCGGCCGAGGCCGCCGAGACCGCCGGTGACCAGGTACGTCCGGTCCGGGCGCAGGGTCACGGCGCCGCCGTCGGGACGGGTGCGCGACAGCCGCGGCACCAGCCGCCCCGAGTCGCGCAGCGCGACCCAGGGCTCCTCGTCGGCGTGCCGGAGCTGGGTCCAGAGCGCGTCCGTCCCGCCCTCGGCGGGCATGTCGACGAGCGTGGCGCGCAGCTCCGGATACTCGCGGGCGACCGTTCCTCCGAAGCCCCACCCGAGCGCCTGCTGCGGATCGGTCACCCGCGCGCCCGCTTCCGCCGCCTGGCTTCCCCGGGTGACGAGGAACAGGCGCGGAGCGGGGTCGAAGGAGCGGTCCGCCAGCGCCCTGACCAGGTGCAGCGTCGTCGTGCAGCACAGCAGGGCCGCCTCCGCCAGCGACTCGGACGAGGTGATCGCCGGTGCGTCCAGGCCGAACAGCTGGACGACCCGTTCGGGCGGTCCGTCGCCGAACGCCTCGCCGAGCAGCCGCGCGAAGTGCGCCGGGTCCCGGGGATCGACGGTGTAGCCGCCGGAGCCGTCGGGGCCGAACGCGGCGCCGCGCCGGACGAGCACGTGCGGCACCGGACCGAGCCGCCGGGCGAGGTCGGCTCCGACTCCGGAGCCGTCGGCCAGGATCAGCCACGGGCCCCGGCCGGGGGCCCGCGAGGCGGGCGGCCGGGGCCTCCATTCGACCTCGAACAGCGACCTGTCCGCCGGGGACGGGGCGGCCAGCTCGAAGCCCCGGACGTCCAGCACGAGCCGTTCGTCCTCGTCCAGGAGCCGCAGGTCCAGCACCGCCGCCCCCGAGGTCAGCGACCGGAGCCGGCAGGCCGCCCAGACCGGCCGCGACCGCACGCCGGTGAAGCGGACCCGGCCTGCCCCCGCGGGCACGAACATCCCGCCGGCCGGGACATCGCCCGGCAGCGCGCCGGTGCGCAGCGCCGAATCCAGCACGGCGGGGTGGAGCAGGTAGGACGATCCCGGCATCTCCGCCAGGTGCCCCAGCGCTTCGCCCTGCCCCCTCCACGCCGCCTTCAGGGCCCGGAACGCGTCGCCGTAGTCGATCCCCGCGGCCGACATCGCGGCGTAGAGGTCCGGGAGCCCCACCTCCTCGCCGCACCGCCGCCGCAACTCGGCGAGGGACTCCGTCTCCTCGGGCTCCTGCGCGCCGGCGGGCTCGAACCGTCCCACGACGTGGTCGGTCCACGCGGCCTGCGGGTCGCCGCAGGACCGGGAGGCGATGGTGAAGGCCCGCCGCCCCTCGGCGTCGGCGGGCTGGACGACCAGCTGGAGGCGGACGGCCTCGTCCTCGCGCAGCCGCAGCGGGCGCTCGAACCGCACACCGGCGAGCTGGACGGCGTCCTGGAGCTCGGTGGACGCCTCCAGCGCCATCTCCAGGAACGCCGAGGCGGGCAGCCAGACCGTCCCGCCGACGCGGTGGCCGGCGAGATACCCGAACCGGTCGTCGCGCAGGTCGACGTCGGCCTGGGCGATGAGGCGGCCGGGGACCTCGCTGTCCTCGACGTGCCGGTGCAGGAGCGGCATGCCGCCCCGCTCGGCCGCGGGGGCGGCCTTGGCGGACGTCCAGTAGCGTCCGCGCTCGAAGGCGTAGGTGGGCAGGTCCACGTGGCGTCCCGCCGGGGCCGCCTTCGACCAGTTGGGCGCGTACCCGTCGGCGACCAGCAGCGCGAGGTTGCGCAGGACCCCGTCGTGCTCGCCGCCGTCGCGGTTCAGCGAGCCCGCGACCGCGACCTCGACGCCCTCCTCGGCGGCCACGGCCTTGATCGACGACAGCAGGGCGGGACGCGCGCCCACCTCCACGAAGTAGCGGAAGCCGTCCGCGAGCATGCGGCGCACGGTCGCGGCGAAGCGGACGGGCTCGCGCAGGTTGCGGGCCCAGTAGCCGGCGTCGAGGGCGTCCCCGGGCACCGGCTCGCCGAGCACCGTCGAGTAGAGCGGCGTCGGGCAGGGCGCGCCGGAGACGTCGCCGAGCCGTTCCCGCAGCTCGGCGCCGACCGGGTCCATGTGGAAGCTGTGCGTGGCGAATCCCACCGGCACGTCCTGGACGGGGACCTGGTCCTGCTGCAACTGCGCCCGCAGCGCGATCAGCGCGTTCAGGTCGCCCGAGACGGTGGTGGCCCGGCCGCTGTTGACCGCCGCCACGTCGAGGCGCGACCCGTACTCGGCGAGCATCTCCCGCACGCTCTCCTCGGGCAGCCCCACGGCGAGCGACCCGCCGAGGCCCGCGGCCGGACGCACGGCGAGGCCCCGGCGGGTCACGACGGCGGCGGCCTCGTCCAGCGTGAGGGCGCCCGCGGCGTGCGCGGCGGTGATCTCCCCGAGCGAGTGCCCGACGACCGCTCCGGCCTCCACGCCGAGCGACCGCCACATCCGCGTCAGCGCGCAGCCGAACGCGAACAGGACCGGCTGCGTGACGTCGGGCCGTTCGAGATCGGGGGCCCCGTCCCCGCCCCGCATGGCCGCCACCACCGACCAGCCCACCTGGCGGCGGATCGCCTCGTCGCACTCGGCGAGCGCGTCGGCGAACGCCTCGGAGCGGGCCGCCAGCTCCGCGCCCATGCCGGTCCACCGCGCGCTGTGGCCGGGGAAGACGAACGCGAGCCCGCCCGTGACCGGCTCGCGGGACGGCGACAGCACCAGGCCCGGGGCGGACCGCCCGGCCGCGGCGGCGTTCAGGCCGGACACGAGCGTCTCCCGGTCCGCGGCCAGCACGACGGCGCGGCGGTCGAAGTGGGTCCGCCGGTTGGCGAGGGTGTGCGCGACGTCCGGCAGCGGCGCGTCGCGGCCGCCGTCCTCCAGGTGCGCCGCCAGCCTGCCCGCCTGGCGGCGCAGCGCGGACCCGCCGCGCGCGGAGACCACGAACAGCCCGGGTTCCCGCGTCGGGTGCGCCGCGGCCCGCGGGCGCGGCTCCTCCGGCGCCTCCTCCACGATGACGTGCACGTTCGTGCCGCTGATCCCGTAGGAGTTCACCCCGGCCCGGCGGGGACGCTCCCCGCGCGGCCAGGCCACCGGCTCCCCGACGAGCCGCAGGCCGCTGCTCTCCCAGTCGACGCGGCGGGTGGGCCGCTCGGCGTGCAGAGTGCGCGGCAGCGTCTCGTGCCTCAGCGCCAGCACGACCTTCATCAGCCCGGCCAGGCCGCTGGCGGCCTGCGTGTGCCCGATGTTCGACTTGATCGAGCCGATCCGCAGCGGCCGGTCCGGCGGCCGGGTGTCCCGGAACACCCGCGCCAGCGCCCTGGCCTCGATCGGGTCGCCCAGCGTGGTCCCGGTGCCGTGCGCCTCGACGTAGTCGATGTCCGCCGGGGCCAGGCCGGACAGCTCCAGCGCCCGCCGCGTCACCCGCTCCTGCGCGGGCCCGCTCGGCACCGTCAGCGCCGTGCTGCGGCCGTCCTGTCCCACGGCGCTGCCGCGCAGCACCGCCAGCACCTCGTCGCCGTCGCGGCGGGCGTCGGCGAGCCGCTTCAGCACGAGCATCGCGACGCCGTCGGAGAACGCCGTGCCGTCGGCGTCGCCGGAGAACGACCGGCACCGGCCCGTCGGCGACAGGGCCCGCATCCGGCTGAACTCGACGAACGTGTACGGGGTCGTCATCAGCGTGGCCCCTCCGGCGAGGGCCTGGTCGCACTCGCCCGCGCGCAGCGCGGACGCGGCCAGGTGCACCGCCAGCAGCGACGACGAGCAGGCGGTGTCGACGGTCATCGCCGGGCCGACCAGCCCGAGCGTGAAGGCGAGCCGCCCCGAGGCCACGCTCAGCGCCGAACCGGTGCCGACGTAGCCGTTGAACTGGTCCAGGCTCAGCCCGGAGAGGTAGTCGCTGCCGAGCATGCCGAGGTAGACGCCGGTCGGGCTCCCGGCGAGCCGGGCCGGAACGGTCCCGGCCCGCTCCAGCGCCTCCCAGGCCGTCTCCAGCAGCAGCCGCTGCTGGGGGTCCATCGCCGCGGCCTCCCGTGTGGTGATGCCGAAGAAGCGCGGGTCGAACGCGTCGATGTCGTGCACGAAGCCGCCGTGGCGGGAGTAGGTCCGGCCCGCGGCGTCGGGGTCGGGGTCGTAGAGCGCCCCGGCGTCCAGGCGGTCCGCCGGGAACTCCTCGATCGCGTCCTCGCCGCCGGACAGCAGCCGCCACAACCCATCCGGATCGTCCGCGCCGCCCGGAAGGCGGCACGCCATCGACACCACCGCCACCGGCTCGCCGGCCGGCGGCCCGGTGGGGGAGTCGGCCCGCGCGTCCCGCCGCTCGAAGTCGGCGAGCGCCCGGGTGAACCTGTGCGCTGGTGCGTCCATCGCTTGTCCTCTCGGTCTGCGCGGGGCGGTTGGTGGATGCGGAGTCAGACCCCGACCGGCGTGACGGGGGAGGCGCCCATGGACCGGCCGCCGGCGTCGAGCGCCTCGACCCGCACGAACCGGTGGCCGCCGTCCGGCAGCGGCGCGGACGTGTCGAGCCCGTCCCAGTCCACGGTTCCGACGGCTTCGAGAGCGCCCTCGTCACGGCCCGCGTACAGCCGCCAGCGCGCGACGCCGGTGGCCCCGTTCCACACGGCGTGGACGCGCCCGTCCTCGACCCTGACCTGCGGCGGCGTCTCCGGCATGCCGTCCCACGGGTACCGGTAGACCCGGTAGGTGGTCCAGCCGTTGCCCGTGGGGGAGTGCGCGTCGAACAGCAGATCGCCCGCGGGCGAGAACTCGGAGATCCGCGCGGCCCGCCCCCACCCGACGAGGGTGTTGCCGTTGGGCAGGTCCTGAGCGTTGCCCTCGGCGATGGCGGACAGGTGCTCGGGATGGGTGACCTGCCGGACGAACGTCGCCATGGCCGTGGCCGTGTCGGCGCGGACCCACACCACCCGCGACTCGTACCCCGCGAGCAGCTCGTTCGTCGCGTTGTCGAAGAACCGGTAGACGCCGTCCCCGCAGGGCTGCCCGTCGTGCTGCCAGTGGCACCGCGCCCCCACGCCCAGGACGAACGAGCTGTGCGCGCTGCCGAGCTTCCAGACGATCTCGCCCGTCCGCCGGTCCACCTTGTAGAGGGCCGACGACATCCGCGCGGTGATCAGCAGGTCCCCGTCGTCGTCGACGGCGACCGAGTTGACGTGCAGATGGTCGTAGGGGTCGGCGAGCGCCGCCGGCAGGTCGCTCTCGGCGAGCGGAACGTGCTCCAGCCCGCTCCAGTGCAGCAGCACCTCGCCCGTCTCCACGTCCACTTCCTCGACCACGCTGTCCAGCGCGACGCCGTCCGCGGGCCCGCCGATGGGGCTGAGGTCGCAGGGCTTGGGCTGGTAGCTGACCAGCAGCGCGGTGCCGCGCTCGGTCAGCAGGAACTCGTGCAGGTCGAAGGGCTGGTCGCCGCCGGCCCTCACGGTCGCGACGGTGCGGTACCGGCGGTCGAGGACGTACCCCGTCCCGTCGCCAACACCCGTCTCGGTCGCCGCGCCCTGCCACCAGGTGAGCACCGGCTCACCCCGGTACCGCTGCACCCGGACGTTCGTCGCGTACTCGCCCTCGGGAACGGGATGGAACCACAGCGTGCGCCCCCGGTCGTCCGCGATCTGCGGGCCGTGGCACTTCTTCGGCTCCAGAAGGGACTGCGGCGACATGAACAGGTACCCCGGCGCGAGCCCGTCCAGCGCCCGAGTCACCCGAATCCGCGGAATCTGCGAGTAGTCCGGAAGAGCCCCGGACACGGCTGAAATCACTGTTTCCGTCATGGAATCCACCTGCAAGAACACTTAGGAATGGGTAGAAGTACGGACCGGACCCCACCGCTCCACCAGGTCGGCGGTCAGCGCGACGGCGTCCTCCTTGCGCAAGGCGTCGCCCAGCGCCCGAGCGCGGTCGCGGTACGCGGGGTCGAGCACCCGGCCGAGAGCGCGGTGAAGCCGGTCCGGCGTGAGCCTGCGGAACGGCAGCGTGACCCCGGCGCCGAGCCGCTCGACGCGCCACCCCCAGAACGGCTGGTCGGCGTAGACGCTGGCGACCACCGCCGGAAGGCCCGCCCGCAGCGCCGACGCGGTCGTCCCGGCGCCCCCGTGGTGGACCGCGGCACGGCACCGCGGCAGCACCCGGTCATGGTCGAAGTCCGACCGCGCGACGTACAGATGCTCCGGCAGGTCGCCGGCGAACCGCCCGAGCTCGCTCCACCCGACCCCGACGAGCCCGCGAACCCCCAGCCGCGCCGTCACCTCCGCCAGACTGCGCAGCGTCTCCTCAGGCGAGAGAACCGGGATGCTGCCGAACCCGAAATAGACCGGCGGCGTCCCCGCATCGAGCCACGCGTCCAGCCCGGCGTCCACGACCCCCTCACCGAGACGCTCCCGGAGCGCCGAACCCAGCACCGGCCAGCCCACCAGCTCATGCTGGGAAGGCAGATCGGACGGGACCGGCACCACATGCCGGCTGTACAGATGCAGCGCGGGCCAGTCCTCCTGACGCGGTAGGCGCCGCACCCGCGGAACCCCCATCGCGTCGCACAACTCGTCCAGATTCGCCTTGTTCTGGAGCCAGTACAGCTGATTCAGCACCCGCGAACTCGCCCGATTCGCCCACGGCACACCGAAGTCCCGCACCCGCGGCATGATGCTGCTCGTGAAGTCCCCGGTGGGCTGAATCGGGAAGGAGTACAGGATCCGGCTGGGAATCCCGAGCGCCTCCTCCAGATAGAACCCGCGCAGCCCCATCGTCAACGTGGTCAGAATGAGGTCGGCGCCCTCCGCCGCGGCCCGGCAGGCCTCAGTGATCTCGCCGTTCACCCTGCGCTCGTCCGCCGCGATCCGCCGGATCGCCGTCATCGCCCGCCCCCGCGCCAGCATCGCGCGGCCCTCCTCCGAACTGAGGAACCGGCCGATGTCCGTACCCGTCGAAAAAGCCTCCAGCCCCGCCCTGCGCACCCACGGCGCCAGATCGGAGTTCACGGCCACCACCACCTCGTGCCCGCGCCGCACCAGCTCATCGCCAATGGCGATCATCGGCTGCACATCACCACGAGTACCGGCCGAAAGAAAAGCGATCCGCACCGCTCTCACCTGCGCTCTCTAGGGGGAACCCCACGAACGCTACGGACCCCCGCCACCCCGCACGATCGGCGTTAGACCGCACAACAGCCCTCCCCACCCCGCCGGACAGTGTTTATTGCAGTGTCTTTGTTTCGGGCCCTGGGGGCCCGAAACAAAGACACTGCGTGCGATCGCTGGCATCGCTCCGGCTCGCCTTGCGGCTCGCTGCGCGATCAGTTTCTTGCTTC